>JANOWX010000855.1:0-8616 GCA_031418175.1 Acidobacteriota bacterium
TTTCGGGTTTGAGCTTCTGCTGCTCGTCCATCTCGCGGACGTAGGGCTTGACCTCCGCCTCGGCGAAGGCGCGCACGCTGGCGGCGAACATCTGCTCTTCTTCGGTCAAGATGGAGAGCGGTTGCGGGACAAGTTTCGGAATTTCGGCAAGTGCTTGTGCCTGGGTCATAACAGCGGTTCTCCTTCTGCTGGAAAGTATGAATGAAAAACTGAATGGTGATTCAGGCGGCATCTTAACGCACGGTTCGGAGCTTTGCCAAAACCTGCTTCCGCTGCGGTGAGAGGCGGCGTAAGATGTGCGCGGCAAAAGCATTTCAACCAACATTTCAAGCGATCAACCCGCACGACCTGCATTGAGAGGACAAACTATGACTGACCGACGTGACTTCCTGACGCTGTCCGCGCTGAGCGCCGCCGCGTCGTTTCTTCCCGCCGAAACCGGCAACGCGGCCGCCAATCAAGGCACGCTCAAAAAATCCACGCTCATCAACATGCTGCCCAAAGACCGCAGCTATCTCGACCGCTTCAAACTGGCGCTGGATGCGGGCTTTGAAGGCATCGAGATGCAAACCATCCTCGACCCGAAAGAGGCCGACGAAATCAAAGCCGCCGCCGACCAAACCAGGCTGCGCATCCATTCGGTGATGAACATGGGCCACTGGGACTGGCCCTTTTCCAGCCCCGACCCGGCAGACATCAAGCGCGGCCACGAACGGATGGAAGCTTCGTTGCGCAACGCCAAGCTCTGGGGCGCGGACTGCGTGCTACTCGTCCCGGCGATCGTCAAACCAACCGTCACCATCCCCGAAGCCTGGAAACGCTCGCAACCCGAAATCCGCAAGCTCATCCCGCTGGCGAAAGAACTGGGCGTCGTGATCGGCATCGAACCCGTCTGGAACAAGTTCCTGCTCACGCCTTACGACACGGCCCGCTACGTGGACGAGTTCAAAAGCCCGTGGGTCAAGGCCTATTTCGATATCGGCAATGTGGTGATGTACGGCTTCCCGCAAGAGTGGATTCGCGCGCTGGGCAAGCGCATCGTGCGCTTCCACATCAAGGACTTCAAATTCGAGACGCGCCAGTGGGTGCCGCTGCGCGAAGGCAGCATTGATTGGAAAGAGGTGCGCAAAGCCATCGGCGAGATCGGCTACAACGGTTGGGTGACGACCGAGGTCGGCAAGAGCACGGAGGCCGAAAAGAAGCTGAGCGATGCGGAATGGTTGCGCGAGGTGAGCAAGCGCGTGGATTTGATCTTCGCGGGCGCGTAACAAGCTGTCCGACAAGCTGCCAGCATGTCGGGTCTCGGCTGGCGAACGACTGGGCGTGACTGCCAGGCCCCGACAAGCTGGCAGCTTGTCGGACAACACTACTACTGCCATTCCGGCCAAAGTCTGCTATAACCCTATGCGTTCGCACGCAACTCTAGCTTGCCAATCACCTCGCTGCTTATGAATGCTCTCTTGCAAGGCCGCTACGAAATCATCCGCACCCTCAGCGATGCTGGCGGGTTCGGCGAAACCTTTTTGGCCGTTGACCGGCAATTGCCGTCGCAGCGTAAATGCGTCATCAAAAAGTTCAGGCCGAAACAGCGGCTTGATGCGCGCACTTATGAAATCGTGCGTGAACGCTTTGAACGCGAAGCCGCCGTGCTGGAAACGCTCTCGGACGTTTGCCACCAGGTGCCGAAGCTCTACGCCTTTTTCAGCGAAGCCGGCGAGTACTATCTGGTGCAGGAATTTATCGAAGGCCAGACGCTGGGCCAATTCGTGCGCGTGCAGGGCCGGTTGGACGAAGTCCGCACGCGCCAATTGCTGGCGAGCCTGTTGCAGGCGCTGCACGAAATTCACGCGCAGGGCATCATCCACCGCGACATCAAACCCGACAACATCCTGCTGCGGATCAGTACCGGGCAGCCCGTCTTGATTGATTTCGGCGCGGTCAAGGAAATCATCACCACCGTGCTGGACGCTTACGGCACGCCGCAAAAGGCCTCGCTCATCATCGGCACGCCGGGTTACACGCCGGTGGAACAAAGCGTCGGGCGGCCCGTTTACGGCAGCGATTTGTACAGCCTGGCGATGACCATGATCTTTGCCTTGACCGGGCGCGAGCCGCACGATCTGAACGATCTGGCAAGCGGCGAATTGCAGTGGCGCGGGCATACGGGTCAGTTGAGCAATGAACTCTGCGCCGTGCTGGAGCGGGCGGCGCAATACGATTATCGCGACCGCTACAAAACCGCGCGGGAAATGCTGGACGCGCTCAACACGGCGCAACCGGCCAAACCAGTCATGCCGCCGGTCAGACCCGCGCCGGTGCAGCCGCCGACCGTGCTTGATCCGGTCACGGTGCAGCCCGCCACGGTGCAAGTGGATCCGACCACCATTCCCAGACTCGCGCCGCAACCGCCATCCAAACCGCAACCCGCGCTGCAGCCTGTGCCGGCTCCGCCGCGCGGTAAAGTTGTCAGCCGGCGGTCAATGTTGTTGGCGTTGAGTGCCAGCGGTGTGGCGTTGGTGGCCACGACGGTATATCTGTCCAACCGCGAGTCGCCAGCCAATCCCGCTACCGCGCCAGTCGCCACACCAACCGCGCTATCTTTAAGTCCCCCGGCTATACCCGCGCGCGCCGAAGTGCTGCGCTACGTGATTCAGCGCGAACCCGCGCCCGGCCAGGGCTTCAGCTTTTTGTTCACCCCGCGCGCCGCTGGCTATCTTTACCTGATCGGGTTTGACGAGAAAACGCAGCCGCAGGTCTTGCTGAGCAAAGTCCGGCTCGCGGGCGGCAAAGAGTTCGAGGTGTCTTCCTGGTATTCCTTTACGGCGGGCAAGTCCGCCGCCAGTTTCACCGTGATTCTGGCGCCGCAACCGCTGGCGGAGTTGCCGTTTTTGAATCGCCCGGAGCACATCTTGGGGCCGGATGAGGCGCGCGAATGGGAAAGCTGGCGCGCGCGCTTTGCGGCTAGCGCACCGCAAACGCGCGAGCAGGCGGGCGGCGTCAGCGTGACCGCGCAAAAACGGGCGGAGGAGCCGTTGGTTCTTGAATTGACGGTCAAGCGTTGACCGTGTTTCTTAGCCGCGTAGCGGCGGTTGAGCTTAGCCGTGCGTTTTAACGCACGGTCAAGCGGCGACCGTGTATTGAGTCGCGTAGCGACGGTTGAAACCCGCGAACGCAGGTTGTGCCGGTTTCAACCGTCGCTACGCGACTCCGCCACGCGGCCACCGTTCCTCCGTGCGTTAAAACGCACGGCTAAGTTCAACCGTCGCTCTGCGACTAAATCATGAAACGTCAATGAAAACGCCGCTTGCCACACTCACGTTTGTTTGTCTCGGTTTTGCCAGCCTGTGGGGGGTCTTGCTGACGCCCATGCACCACGGCGCGGCGCAGGTCACGTCGCGTCCAAAAACGACGCCTACGCCAAAACCCTTGCCCACGGCCAAGCCGCGCCCCGTTTACGTGCCGCCGCGCAAGCCCACGCCAAAACCGCGGCCCGCGCCCACGCCTGTCTACGTTCCGCCGCGTGCGCCGACACCGACGCCATTGCCCACGCCAACACCGACGCCGGTTCCAACGCCAACGCTCGCCCCAGTCCCGCCCGTCAACCGCGAGTTCAGCGAAACCGTCAACGGCGTCAAACTCGAAATGGTGCGCGTGCCGGCTGGCGTCTTCACGATGGGTTCGCCCGCCAGCGAAACTGACCGTAGCGACGACGAAGGCCCGCAGCATCGCGTCAACGTGCCGGCCTTCGCCATCGGCAAATACGAAATCACGCAGGCGCAATGGCAGACCGTGATGGGCAGCAACCCGTCAAACTTCAAAGGCGCGAATCTGCCGGTGGAAACCGTTTCGTGGAATGAGGCCAAGGAGTTTTGTCAGAAGCTCTCGCAACTGACCGGCAAGACTTATCGCCTGCCGACCGAGGCGGAATGGGAGTATGCCTGCCGCGCGGGGACGACGGGCGCCTATGCGGGAGAACTCGCGGCAATGGTCTGGTACGGTAATAATTCGGGCAGCACGACACATCCTGTCGGACAGAAACAACCCAATGCTTTTGGCTTGTTTGATATGCACGGGAATGTTTGGGAATGGTGTGATGACGTTTGGCATGACAACTATCAAGGCCGCCGCCGGGCGAATTATCCATCATCGAGCAGACGCGCGAGTTGATTTTGTGGTACGTGCTCTTGCTCAATCGGTTACCGCGTTCAAACTGATAGATGGCGGACAATTTCAGCACCGTGAATGACGCTATGCCAATCAACAAACCTACTTTAGCAATGGCACAAACAATTGCCGCGCGCGAACTAGCGCGCGTGACCGGCCAGTCCGAACGCTTGTCGCATTACCGTTTCGGCCCGCTGCGCTTGCGGCAGGAAAACGAGCGGTTCTGGACGTTATACGCCGGCGCGCGGGAGTTGGTGGAAGAGGGTGGCGCACCCGGCGGCATCCACATTTGCGTGGACAAGGCCGACGCTCACGTCTGGACGACCGAAGAGCTTGAACAGTTTTATCTGAACGTCGCCGCTGCCGTGGCAAGCAGCACTCAGCCTGAGGCCGCCGCCGTTTGAAGACGCGCGCCAACCACCAATCCTGTCGCTAAAAATAGAACGCGCCCGTACTGGCTGCTTTGGCCCGCACGAGCGCGTTTGGTTTTGATCCCAGCAAAGCTTTACTTCAACAACTGATCCAACTCTTTCATCACCGCCCCGTAAGCTTCGCCCTGATCGGGATCGAAGCCGACGTGTTTGCGCACGACCTTGCCGTCCTTGCCCAAAATGACAATCGTCGGCAGCGCGTCAACGGCAAAGTCACGATACGCCGCCTGCTCAGGATCGCGCAAGACCGGCGCGCGAAAGCCGCGCTTGTCGGCAAAGGCCGCCAGATCGGCGTCGGTCATGAAATTCTTGCCGCCCGGCTTAACGCTGTTGACGCTGACCCAATACACCTGCACGCCGCGCGGCGCATAGCGGTCGGCCAGCTTTTGCAAGGCGGGCAGTTCTTTCGCCGCCAGCGGCACCCAGGTCGCGCCGAAGGAAAGCACGACCAGCTTGCCTTTCAGCTCGGCCACGCTGACGGTCTTGCCATCCGTCGCTTGAAAGGTGACCTGCTGTGCATTGGCAATCGCCGTGTTCGTAGCCAGCAGCAACCCGATTAGCGCAATTTGCAATTTCAGTTTTTGGTTCATGGTTTTCTCGTGTCGCCACGTTCGGCGTTTTAACGACGCGCCTCAGATGGCCCGGTCGGCAGAAACGTTGGCTCAACCGGTGACCGCGTCGTAAATCAACACGCGTTCCCACAAAGCGGCGCACTCGAGGCGGAAGCAGTCGTGAAGCGCATCCACTTGATACGCTTCATGCCCGACCTCATCGTCGAAGACTACAACCAAGGCGCACGAATAAGACCGATCAATGATCGGACGATCCGTCGCCGCCGGTGTGCCGATGTAACTGGCCTTGACGGATGAGATCGTGCCCAGCGAACGCACGCCCGCCCAGAATTGATCCCGTTGCGCCGGCGTCAAAGCAGGTTTCAGCCAAAAGTAAACCGAATGAACGAACACTGTTTGCTCCTTTGATAACTGTCCGACAAGGCTGCCAGCTTGTTGGACGCTTGCGATGAAACCCAATGTCCGCCAGCCGTGTATCCGACAAGCTGGCAGCGCTGACAGCTTGTCGGACTACTTCCCTTTTTGCCGCTGAAAATCCACCTGCTCGAACAAGTACAACCCAGACTTGCCTGGCGCGACGATGTCCAAATCGCCATCGCCATCCAGATCAATAACCGGCAACTGCATCCCGCCGCCCGCCTTGCTGCCGTAATCCAGCACGTGTTTGGTGTAAGTCGCATCGGCGTTCAAGTGATACCAATACAAGCCCAACGGCTCATACGCGCCCGGATCAGTGTCGTGCGCGAGGTAGCGTTTGCCCGTCACGATGTCGAGGCGTTTGTCGCCGTCCAAATCCACCATCGTCACGGCGTGCGCCTGTGACCAACTGTCATCAATCGTGTGCGGTGTCCATTGCGCGCCTTTGTTTTCCAGCCAGTACACGCCGTAGCCGTGCCCGTTGCCAAACACGATGTCTTTGCGCCCGTCGCCGTTCACATCCTGCGCGTGAATGTGGCTGCACTGCCGCGTGACTTTGACAGGCTGGCCCGTCTCACGCCACGTCCAGGCGCCGTTGCGTGGATCGCTTGGCGCTTCAAACCAGCCGTGCGCAGTCAAAATGTCCGGCTTGCCATCGCCGCTGACATCGCCCGCGCCCGTGCCGTGCAGGCCTTTCACATTCGGCACGCGCCCGACCGTGTGGCGCACGAATTGGCCTTTGACGACCTCGAACCAGGCGACCTCGTTGCTGCTGCCGTAATTGGGCAGAATCTCCAACGCCTTGCCGTCGCCGTCCACATCCACCTGCAGCGCCAGTTCGTAATTGAAGCCGGTCTCGACGACGTGTTCCTTCCACAACACCTGCGCCAACTCGCCGTCAAAGCGGCGCGGATTTTCAAACCAGCGCAGTTGTTTGCTGAACCAGGCGCAGCCGACCACGTCGGGAAAGCCGTCGCCGTTCACGTCCAGAATCATGTCGCTGAAATTGTCCACATAGCCGTTCTGAAAGCCGATCTCGCGCAGCCGGTGCTTTTTCCAGGCGGGCGCTTCAAACCAGTTCTCGCCGCTGACGATGTCCAGCCGTCCGTCGTGGTTAATGTCGGCCACGGCGGCAGATTCGTTCGCGCCCGCGTCAATGAGGTGTTTGCGAAACTGCGGCCATTTTACGGTTTGTTCCTGCGCAACACTGCCAGTAGAAAAGGACAAACCGCCCGCCAGCAGCAATAAAATCATCACGCCAAAAAGTTTCATCAGCTTGCCTCTGTTCTGGGTTGTTTGGTTGTTGGTTGTTGGTTGGAAAATGAACGGCTGCAAACTACTTCAACGTTCGCCGTGCTGCAATGCCCGTGCGATCAACCCGCGCTGATCGGCGCTCAAGCCTTCCGGCAATGCAGCGCGCGCGAACCATTCGGCGCGCGCGACTTCCCATGCGCCCGGCGCAGCGTCACCTTGCACGCGGCAACGAAAAATGATTTCGACCTGCTGATAGCGTGCGAGCGTACGAATGAAGGCAACCTCTTCCTGCTCGATTTCAACTCCGGCTTCTTCGCGCAACTCGCGCCGCAACCCAGCTTCCGGCTGTTCGCCGGGTTGCAGGAAGCCGCCCGGAATGCCCCAGCCGCTGCCCGCTCGAAAGCGATGTTGCAACAGCAAGACGCGGCCTTGCGCATCCGTGATCACCGCGCCGGTCGTGACGGTGAAACGCGCTTCGGTCAACAGCACGCCCCAGCGCCGCGCGCGTTTGGGCAAGCGCCGCCAAATTTCACTGAGCACACACCACCACATCGGCTTTCAAACTCGCTAACAAACAAGCCACACGCGGCAACTTTTCGTGCAACTTCGTGTGGCTTCGTAGAAGACCCGGGCGTGCCCGGGTTTTAGATGCCTTTGATCGAAACAAGCATGCCGCGCAAGCTGCTGGTCGCGTCAAGCGCCGCCGTCGGTTCGTGGCCGCAATGCATCATGCAATCCTGGCATTTCGGGTTGCCGCTCTTGCGCCCGTACTTGCTCCAATCCGTCGTTTCCAGATACTCACGAAACGTAGGCGCGTAACCGTCGCTGAACATATAACACGGCTTCTGCCAGCCGAAGATGTTGTAGTTCGGGCTGCCCCAGGGCGTGCACTCGTAATCAATCTCGCCCATCAAAAATTTCAGGTAGAGCGGCGACTGGTTGAACTGCCACTGCTTACCGTTGCGTCCTCTTTTGGATGAAGCCATCGGCGTGAGCACTTGGCGGAACAGTTCGTTGGTTTGTTGCCGCGTCAGGAAGTGATCTTGGTCGGGCGCTTTTTCGTAGCTGTAGCCCGGCGCAATCGTCATCCCATCCACGCCGATCTCGGTCAGCAGGTCGAACATTTCGTGCAAGTCATCAGGTGTCTCGCCCGCAAAGACCGTCGTGTTGGTGTTGACGCGGAAGCCGGCGGCTTTGGCTTTTTTGATGGCGCTGAGGGCGACATCGAAGATGCCTTTGCGGTCTACCGAATGATCGTGGCGTTCGCGCATGCCGTCGAGGTGTATGTTGAAGGTCAGATAGGGCGACGGCTCAAAGCGGTGCAGATGCTTTTCGAGCAGAATCGCGTTGGTACAGAGGTAAACGAATTTCTTGCGCGCGATCATGCCTTTGGCGATCACGTCAATATCGGGGTGCATCAGCGGTTCGCCGCCCGCGATGGTCACGACCGGCGCGCCGCATTCGTCAAGCGCGTTGAAAGCCTGCTCCGGCGTCATGTTCTTCTTCAGGATTTCGCCGGGGTACTGAATCTTGCCGCAGCCGACGCAAGCCAGGTTGCAGCGGAAGAGCGGTTCCAACATCAGCACCAGCGGGTACTGTTTCTTGCCTTTGAATTTTTGTTTAAAAATGTAGGAGCCGACTTTGAGGGCTTGTAAGGCTGCGATTCCCATAGCGTGCTTGCTTCTCCTGTTTGAATGGTGGTTTTGGTGCAGGCGGATGCTAGCACACGCCCGCAGAGGTGTCAGGCGTAGGGGCAGACCTGCGTGTCTGCCCCGGTG
>JANOWX010000856.1:0-2126 GCA_031418175.1 Acidobacteriota bacterium
ATTTGTTGTAGCTGTACCGTAGGTTGTCCAACGTGCGGAGTATCTATCAGCAAACCGCCTGGGTGGCCCTGAACGCTTTCATTCCGAGTCACCCGCCGGTTGGAAAACCTACGGTACGTTTTCTCAGGAGAATGAGATGACCACCAACACGCCCGAAAACTTTTACGTCACTGGCGGCACGTTGCGCCGCGACACGCCGAGTTATGTAGCGCGCCGCGCCGATGAAGAGTTGTACGACGGTCTGCAGCAAGGGCAATTCTGTTACGTGCTGACCTCGCGGCAGATGGGCAAATCGTCGTTGATGGTGCAGACGGCGGCGCGTTTGCGCGAAGCGGGCGCGACCGTCGCCGTGCTCGACCTCACCGCCATCGGGCAAAACCTGACGGCCGAGCAATGGTACGACGATCTGCTTGGACGCCTGGCCGAACAGGTCGAACTCGAAACTGAATTGGAAGAGTTCTGGCTGGCGCATCAGCGGCTCGGCCCGCTCAGCCGTTGGATGCGCGCTGTGACGGAGGTCGTGTTGCCGCGCCGCGCCGGTCAGATCGTTGTGTTTGTGGATGAGATTGATGCGGTGCGCAGCCTGCCTTTTTCGACCGATGAGTTTTTCGCCGCGATCCGCGAGCTTTACAACCGGCGCACTGCCGAACCCGATTTGGCGCGTTTGACCTTCTGCCTGCTCGGCGTCGCCACGCCGTCTGATTTGATCCGCGACACGCGCACCACGCCTTTCAACATCGGACGCCGCATCGAACTGAACGATTTCACCGAAGCGGAAGCCGTCCCATTAGCGCGCGGCCTGGGGCGCGACGAAGCGATTGCCGACAAGTTACTGCAACGAATTCTCTACTGGACGGGCGGGCATCCCTACCTCACGCAACGGCTCTGTCAGGTCGTGGCCGATGATGCAGCGGTCACCAACGCGAGCGGTGTGGATCGAGTGTGCGAAGAGTTGTTCTTCTCCACGCGCGCTCGCGAACGCGACGACAATTTACTTTTCGTGCGTGAACGTCTATTGCGGAGCGAAGCCGACAAGGCCGGGCTGCTTGATCTCTACTCACAAGTACGCCGCCATAAACGGATAAGCGATGATGAAACGAATCCGTTGGTCAGCGTGCTGCGACTCTCCGGCGTCGCTCGTGTGGTGGAGGGGCTGCTTTATGTGCGCAATCGGATTTACTATCGGGTCTTTGATCAGGAATGGGTGATCGCCAATTTGCCGGATGCGGAATTACAACGGCAACGCGCCGCTTATCGTCGCGGTCTGCTACGTGCCACAGCCATTGCTGCCGTGATCATTCTGGCTTTCGTTGGGTTGACCGCTTTTGCCTATCAACAGCGCAATCACGCACTTGAAGAAGCGCGGCGCGCCGATTCCAATCAACGTCAAGCAGAAGTGAACGCACAACTGGGGAAAGAACAAACAATCGAGGCCCTCCGACAGCGTGGCGAAGCATTCCTTCAACGGGAGGATGCCGAGCGACAAAGTGCAATGGCGAAGCAGCAACGACTCGAAGCAGAACGGCAAAAAACCGCTGCCGAAGAGCAACGACAAATTGCCCAGCATCAAACACAGGAAGCACTGTTCCAGAAAACGAGCGCCGAGGAACAACGCAATTTTGCTTTGCAGCAGGAATACGCGGCACGGATGGTTTTGGCGAACCAGGCATTCGAGTCCAATAATTTCTCCCAAGTAAGTGAACTGCTAAACGCGTATCTCCCGCAGCCAGAGCGACCGAATCTCCGTGGCTTCGAGTGGTACTATCTTTGGCGCAATTTCCACCAGGAATCTGCCACGCTCAGCGGGCATACTGACTATGTCAGATCCGTTACCTTCTCGCCGGATGGCAAGACGCTTGCTTCGGGCAGTGAAGACAAAACCATCAAGCTCTGGAATCTCGCGACTGGGCAGCCTATCGCCACGCTCAGCGGACACACTTGGCTTGTCAACTCCGTCGCCTTCTCGCCCGATAGCAAGACGCTCGCTTCAGGTAGTCAGGATAGCACCATCAAGCTCTGGAATGCTGTGACTGGGCAACTCCTCGCCACCCTAAGCGGGCACTCTGCTCCTGTCTTCTCAGTCACCTTCTCGCCGGATGGTAAGACGCTCGCTTCGGGCAGTTATG
>JANOWX010000857.1:0-4926 GCA_031418175.1 Acidobacteriota bacterium
CTTTCTTATTCACCGACGACTGGAACCTGGGCCAACCCACGACGGTGAATTTCGGCGCGCGTTGGGATTGGTTCGGCTGGCCTGAAGAAAAAGACGGACGCATCGGCAACGTAGATTTCGCCAAGATCACTGACGCGCTCAATCCGTCGAATGCGTTCATCGTTCCCAAGAACGTCAAGAACACGGGCTTCGCGGCGATTGATCAAACCATTGCTGTGACGGCCAAAGCTGACAACAACCATACGTTGAAAGGGCAAGACCTCAACAACTTTCAACCGCGCATCGGCTTTGCCTTCTCGCCGTTCGACAGCAACAAGCTGGTCGTGCGTGGCGGCTACGGCGTGTTTTTTGATCGTCCGTCGGCGTCATTCATCAACACGGTTTTTTCGAACTATCCCTTCCTGCGTGAAGTCGAAGTGACTGCGCCCACGCGCGGTGTGCCGATTCTGACGGCGTTTTCGCAACAAGACCCGACGTTGCCTTTCAACCGTTATTTGCCCAATCGCATCTTGTGGCAATCGGGCGGTACCTTTGTCATCCGCGACGGCACGCCCGTCAACCGCCAAGCCAACAACACGAACAACCCGATTGATCTGGCGACGGGACAACCCGCGCTCGGCAACATCGCCGAGACCTTTGAGTTCCGCGCCGTAGACACCAACCTGCGCACGCCTTACATCCAGCAATGGAATTTCGGCGTGCAATACGAACTGGCAAAAGACCTGCTGTTTGAAGCGCGTTATGTTGGCACCAAAGGCACCAAGCTGTTGCAAGGCGTAGCCTTCAATCAAGGCTACGATCTGAACGCGAGCAACACGCCTGACGCGATTTTCAAACGCTTCAACGATTCCTACGACCGCGCTTACAAATACACGCAAGCAAACAACGCGGCTCAGTTGGCGACGCTGTTTCCGAACGGCGCGTTGCGTACGGCCTCGACCGAACGCGAACGCGGACGCGGCATCGCGTTCGGCTTCCCGAATTCGACGCTGGCCGGAACCATTGATTACAACCTGAGCAACGCCGCTGGCGCAGTCATCGGCTTTGAGTCGCGCGTGCCGATTCTAGGCTTCAACGTACCCGAAGCGTTGGTGCTTTCGTCATCGGCGAATTCGATTTACAACGCATTGCAACTCGGTTTGACGAAGCGTTTCTCTAAAGGTTTGCAATACAACCTGGCTTACACCTGGTCGAAATCGCTCGACAACAACTCGTCCGATCCGGGTTCGACGGCGGGCGGCGGCAAGCCCGACGTACCCAACACGGGCTTCGTCGTGCAAGGCGACCAACGCAATCTGGCGAACAATCGCGGCGTGTCTGACTTTGACCGCACGCAACGATTCAGCGCGAGTTTTGTTTATGAATTGCCTTTCAGCAGTTCGCGGTTCGTCAAAGGCTGGCAAGTGTCTGGCTTCGCGCAATTGCAATCGGGCGCTCCGTTCTCGATCTTCGCGGCGGAACCCGAAGTCGGCACGGCGGCGCAATACACCAACTTGTTGCGCGGTTCAGGCGGGTTATATCGCTCAGGTTTTGGCCGTCCGAGTCTGTGCGGTTCGCTCGATCAATTGCGTCAGCAAGGCGCTGACAAGACGCAGCAATACTTCAACGCTTCGGTCTTGTGTTCGCCGTTGACGGCGGCGGGCGGTTATCCGGGCAATCAGGGTTTCGGCAATCTGGGACGCAACGTTTTGCGTGCGCCTTATCAAAAACGCTTTGATGTGGGCTTCGGCAAAAACACTGCGATCACCGAAACAGTCGGTCTGGAATTCCGTTGGGATATTTTCAATATCTTCAACAACGCGAACTTCGCCGCGCCGGCCAACGACCTACAGGACGCAACCGACTTTGGCAGGATCACCAACACGATTGGCGGGCCGCGCGTGCTGCAGTTCAGCTTCAAGCTGAAGCTCTGACGCAACGCGGGCTGCTGAGTCGGGCGGGCATGGGGTGAGAGGAATTCAGCAGCCCGTGTTTTTCATGCGGTAAACAGCGGAATGAATCTGAAGTTGGAAACGGCTTGTCTTTCCCCTGCGCGAGTGGCAGATTTTCAACCGGAAAGGGCAACCGGCGTGACGCGGTTTGCCGGCCTACCGATGAGCAATTTGCCGGGTTACGAACTCGAACATTTGCGCGACCACATGCTGCGGATGGGCGGCGCGGTCGAGCACGCCATCGCCCAGGCGACGCGCGCGCTGCTCGAACGCGATTCCGCTTTGGCTGAAACGGTTTTGCGCGATGACGATCACATTGACGCGCTCGAACTCGAAGCCGATCAATTGTGCCTCGCGCTGCTGGCGCGGCCCTCCGCCGCTGCACACGAATTGCGCGTCGTGGTCACAGCCATCAAACTCACGCCCATTCTCGAACGTAGCGCCGATCACGCCTGCAACATTGCGCGCGCCGCTTTGCATTTGAACAACGAACCGGAACTCAAACCATATTTCGATTTGCCGAAAATGAGCCGGTTGGTGTGCGAACGGCTGCGGCTGGCGCTGGATGCTTTCGCCGCCGCGGACGCCGACGCCGCGCGCGCCGTGATCGCGCGCGACGACGAGATTGACCGGCTTTACGACCGCATCTTTCACGACCTGCTGGCTTATATGGCGCACGACCCGACGACGACCGGACGCGCCGCGCGTCTGTTGCTGGTCGCCAAACATCTTGAACGGATGGGCGATTACGTCAGCGACCTCTGCGAGTTGATCGTGTATCTGAAAGAGGCCGTAAACATTCGCCACTGCAAACTCCCTGAGCAGACTTTGAGATGAAACCACACATCCTGATTATCGAAGACGACCCAGACATCGCCGAAAGCATTCGCTACAGCTTGGAACGCGAGGGTGCCTACACGGCCAGCATTGCGGCGAGCGGCGAAGAGGCGCTCAAGGCCGCGCGCGGAACTGCGGCGCCAGGCCGCACCGGCGAACTGGCGCCGCCGCCCAGCCTCATCATTCTCGATCTCAATTTACCTGGCATGAGCGGCTTTGAATTGTGCCGCACCTTGCGCACCGCAGACGCCACGCGCCGCACGCCGATCATTATGCTCACGGCGCGCACCGAAGAGCGTGACAAAGTGCGCGGCTTGGAACTGGGCGCGGATGATTACGTGACGAAACCGTTCAGCGTGCGC
Source organism: Acidobacteriota bacterium (assembly GCA_031418175.1). Classification (GTDB taxonomy): domain Bacteria; phylum Acidobacteriota; class Blastocatellia; order RBC074; family RBC074; genus JACPYM01. The sequence goes on from JANOWX010000857.1 coordinate 3,131, forward strand.
GAGTTGCTCGCGCGCATCCACGCCGCCTTGCGGCGGGCGGGACTCGAACAACAAGCGCCGGCGGCCTATGACGACGGCCTGTTGCAGATTGATTACGGCGATTTCACGGTGTCGTGCCGGGGTCTGCCAATCAAACTCACGCGCAAGGAATTCGCGCTGCTCGCTTTGCTTACGCGCGGCAAAGGCCGCGTGCTGCCGCGCGAACAATTGCTCGATCAGGTGTGGGGCCTGGCCTATTACGGCGACACGCGCACCCTCGACGTACACGTCAGCGGCCTGCGGCGCAAACTGGGCGCGTGCGGCGCGTGCATCGAAACCGTCATCGGCGTCGGCTATCGCTTCCGCAGTTGCGCCGAAGCGCCGGACGCCGTCAGCCAACCGGCGTCTGAATAACTATGACGCACGAACGACGACAATTGACGCTGGCGACGCTGGCGATGGTCGCAGTCTTTGCGATTTACGAAACCGCCAAGACCGTGCTCTTCCCGGCGCTGGGTCTCAACACTTCGCACGTCATCTCGACCATCGTCGTGGGTGTGATGACGGCGCTCACGGCGCATTACGTGCTGAGACATCAGCGGCAATTGCTCGACGAACGCGAGCAGGGCAACGCGCGTTTGCGCGCAGCCCTCACGCAAACCGAACGCACCAGCACCTTGCTCGCCGCCATTCTGGCCTCGGTCGCCGAAGGTCTGGTCATCACCGACCGCGCCGCCAATGTGTTGCTGGTCAACGATGCGGCGCGCGCGCTGCTGGCGCTCGGCGCGCGTCCGTTGCCGCGTTTGACCGACGTGACGCGCGACCAACAGGCCCAGCGCGCGTTTGCCGACGTAATCGCTACCGGCCAACGCGCTGAAGCCCGGCTGGAATTATGGACGAGCAATGGCAGCGCGCCCGTCAAACGCATCTTGCACCTGCACGCCGCGCCCTTGCGCTTTGCCGCTGAAGCCCCTGAAGCCGCTAATGCAACCGACGGCGTGGTGTGCGTTTTCATTGACATCACCAAGCTCGAACAACTCGAACGGGTGCGGCAGGAATTCCTCTCGAACGTCTCGCACGAATTGCGCACGCCGCTGACTTCGATCTCGGCTTACACCGAAATGCTGCTGGATGACGGATTGGCCGATGCCGCGCATCTGCAACGCTTTCTCACGACGATACAGCGCAACACCGAACGCATGCGTAACCTGGTCGGCGACATCGCCGAACTGTCGGCGATTGAATCAGGCGCAGCGCCCTTGGAAATCGCCCAAGTCGCGTTGCGCCCTTTGGTGGAGGAGGTTTTCAACGGCCTCACGCCGCGCAGCCAAACGCACCGCGTGACTTTGCACAATGAAGTCGGCGCGCTCTGTTATGTCAACGCCGACCGCCGCCGTCTCGAACAAATTCTGACCAACTTGATTGACAACGCCACCAAGTTCAACCGCCCTGACGGACAAGTCGTCGTGACCGCCGACGCCGGGTCAAGCGCGGCGGATTGCGCGATCACGGTGCGCGACACCGGTTACGGCATTGACGCCGAACATCTGCCACGCGTGTTTGAGCGGTTTTATCGCGTAGACAAAGCGCGTTCGCGCGCCTTGGGCGGGACGGGGCTGGGGCTGGCGATTGTCAAACATCTTGCGCTGGCGCACGGCGGAGAAGCGTCCGTCACTAGCGAAGTCGGCATCGGCAGCGCTTTCACCATCAAGCTGCCGCAACGGCAACCCGCTTGAGAGTATCCAGCAAAATTAGGGCAAAATTAGGGCAAAATTAGGGCAAAATTAGGGCAAAATTAGGGCAAAATCAGCCACGGA
>JANOWX010000858.1:0-3774 GCA_031418175.1 Acidobacteriota bacterium
GCCGTGCCGGATAGACATCATCACGGCCATTGACGGCGTGACCTTTGCTGAGGCGTGGGCAACGCGTGTCGTGGTGCAAGTGGAGGGGATCGAAATCGCGGTGCTCTCGAAAGCTGATTTGTTGAAGAATAAGACGGCGGCAGGGCGGGATAAGGATCAGGGTGATATTGCGTGGTTGAAGAAGAATCAAGGCTGATCAAGGACGGCAAATGAATTCCCGGTAAAACTATGATCAAAGACATCCTCGAAGCGATTACCAGCGCCGCGCGCAAACTCTTCACCAACTTAGGCGCGACGCTGATTGCGTTGTTGCTCTATGCGCTGCTGCTGCTGGTGCTCTACGTCTTTTTCACGACCGGTGTAGGCACGGTGACGCACGTGCTGTTGAGCCTGGTCGTGCTGCCGCTCGCGGGCGTAGTGTTGTTTTTCGTCCTGCAGGCGCTAGCGGTGAGTTACGTGCGCATCGGCGTGGGGCCGGGCTATCTGTTGCGGCGCGCGTTGCGCGATTGTTGGAAGCTGTTGCTGGTGAGCCTGCCGCTGGTTGTGTTGGGCTGGCTGTTGCGTTACGGCTTTGATTGGGCCGGGGGCAAGCTGGATTACGACCAGAGCCGCGGCTGGCAGGGGACGTGTTTGAGTTGGGCGCGCTTTGTCGTGTTGTGGCTGGCGCTGCCGCTGATGGCGATCCACGTCTGGCTGGCGGCGGTGCGCGAAGGCGCGGGCGCGGCCTATCGCGGCTTCCTGCGCCACGCGGGCCGGGCCTTTGCGCCGCGCGCGGTGGCGATTTATGCGCTGCTGTTCGCGCTGTTCGGCGCGGCGGTCTACTTCTTGTTATTTACGCGGACGCAATTCGGCGGGGCGTGGGTGGAGATGGGCTTGTTGGGCGGACGTGTGGCGCTGGCGTTGTTGTTGGTGTTTGTGGGGTGGTTGGTGACGGTGGGGGCGTTGGCGGAAGTGACAGCGCGCGAATTGAAGTTGGACGCGGAGGTATGAAGAGCGTTGAAGAAGTTGCTCATCAGCGCATGCGGCGGGCTGTTGCTCTGGTTGGGCGGCTGTGCGCTGCAAGAACAAAAGCCGGATAACGTCCCCGTTGCTTCGCCGAACCCTCCAAAATTTAGTCAGCAGACCCGCGAGCCATTCGACCTCAACGATCAAACCTTACAACAAGCCGCCAACGCCGCGCTCGGCAACCGCGAAGGCGCGATCCTCGTCATTGACCCGCAAACCGGACGCTTGCGCGCCGTCGTCAATCGGCGCATTGCCTTTGGCCAGGCCTTTCCGCCCGGCTCGACGATCAAACCGTTTACGGCGCTCACGGCCATGCGCGCGCATCTGCTCGAACGCGCGACGCAGCGGCAATGCAGCGGGCGCTATGCGCGCGGCAATTACGAGATTCTCTGTTCGCACCCGAAAAGCACGACGCCCTTCAACCTGCCGCAGGCGCTGGCCTATTCGTGCAACGATTATTTCGGCCACGTGGGCGAACGCCTCAGCGCGAGCGCGGTCAATGCGACGCTGGCCGGTTTCGGCTTCGGCGCGCGCACGGGTGTGCAGGCGGGCGGCGAGGTCGCGGGGCAATTGCTGGGCGGTGAATGGCGCGCGCAAGAGGCGTTGGGCGATAGCGAAAGTTTGCTGGTGACGCCGGTGCAGTTGCTGCTGGCCTACAGCGCGCTGGTCAATGGTGGGCGGTTGTATCGTCCGCAACTGGCAGACGCCGCGACGGCGCAATTGAAAGCGAAGATCAGCGTGGCCCCGGCGCAACGCGCGGTCTTGCTCGAGGGGATGCGCGGCGCGGTCAAATTCGGCACGGCGCAGAAGGCGCAGTTGGATCAATTGCCGGTTTACGTGTTCGGCAAGACAGGGACTTCGACAGCGAGCAACGGCTTTCAAACGCAAGGCTGGTTTGTGGGCTTCGTCGCCTCGCCGCGTGACAGCGGCTGGCCTGCACCCCATGAAATCAAGCTTGGCTTTGTGGTCATGCTCAAACGCGCCCACGGTTCGCAAGGCGCCGAAGTCGCCAAACGCATGCTGGATTGCGGATTGCAGATTGTGGATTGCGGATTGAAGGCTGAGGCGCTAGGGGGACGGGGAGACGGGGAGATGGGGAGAGTTGAATTCGCCGCGCTGCGCCTCCCACCAACAGTACGCGTCAAGCTGGGGGGGCCGCCATCCGCACTCCGCAATCCGCAATCCGCAATCAAGGAGTTGCCGTTCGAGGCTTATGTCGCGGGCGTGGTGGCGGCGGAGGGCAGTGTTGAAAACCGTTTGGAGTCATTGAAGGCATTGGCCGTGGTGAGCCGGACTTATGCATTGCAGAACGTGGGACGGCACGCGGGCGCGGGCTTCGATTTTTGCAGCACGACGCATTGCCAGCAATTCTGGCTGGACAAGGCACAGCGGCGCGAAGCTGTGCGGCGCGCGGTGGCGCAAACGGCGGGCGAGGTTTTGCGCGACCGGCAGGGGCAAGCGGCGGAGGTCTATTTTCACGCGGCCTGTGGCGGGCAAACGGCGAACTTGGAAACGTTGTGGGGCGCGCGTGCGCCGGAGCAGTTGCGCGGCGTGCGCGATGAGTTTTGCGCGGCGCGGCCCAATCGCAACTGGACGTGCGAGATCGCGGCGGCGGACTTGGTGCGGGCGCTGCGCGACGATTCGCACACGGAGGTTGGCGCGCGTTTGGATAGCCTCACCGTTCTGCATCGCGATGCCAGCGGGCGCGCGCAAACGCTGGCGCTGGCGGGCGAGCGGCGGCGCGTGTTGAGCGGCTGGGAATTCAAGATGCTGGTCGGGCGCAAGCTGGGCTGGCAATTGCTGAAAAGCTCCTGGTTCGAGGTGCAGCGGCGCGGCGAACGGTTTGTCTTTACTGGGCACGGCTTCGGACACGGCTTGGGGTTGTGTCAGGAGGGCGCGCACGTGATGGCCGAGCGCGGGATGGGGTATCGGCGGATTTTGGAGTTTTACTTTCCTGGGGTTGAAAGCCGGTTGGCGGATGGCGGTGCGAGTGCGCGGATGTTGCCGGTGTCGAACATTATGGAGAACCCGGTCGCTACTGCGCGCGGTAGCGCAACGGAGCGGCGCGCCACGCTGGCAAGCGAGCATTTTCGTGTGAGCTATCCGGCGGGTGTGGCCGGGCGTGAGGTCGAACAGGCGTTGCGGTTGCTCGAAACGGCGCGCGGCGACTTGGCGCGGCGCATCGAACAAGCAGAGTTGCGCTGGGCGGAAAGCGCGCCAATCGAAATCTTCATCCACGCCACGACGGCGGAATTTATCGCGGCGACGGGCCGAGCCGGTTGGGTGGCGGCGGTCACGCGCGGGCGGCGCATCGAAACGCAGCCGCTGGCCTTGCTGCAAAAACGCGGGATTCTGGCGGCTGCCTTGCGGCACGAATTGACGCACGTGGCGATTGAATCGTTGGGGCAAGGGCGCGCGCCGCGCTGGCTGGCCGAAGGGCTGGCGATTCTGTGCGCGGGCGAAGGGCGCGCGTTGGCGCAGGTAAAACTCAAAGAACAACTCACGCTGGACGAATTGGAACGCCGCTTGAGCCGGCCCGCAGCGGCGCTTGAGACGCGCGAGTTGTATGCGCGCGCGTACCGCGAAGTGCGCGCGTTGATTCAAACTGATGGCGAAGCCGCCGTCTGGCAACGAGCGGCGCGCAAGCACGAATGAAAAGAGCGGCAATGGATCAAGTTGAAGAGCAGCCAGCGGTGTCTGTTGAAATTGAGCACGCGCTACGCTGCCTGGTTTGCGCTACGCCGGTGCCCGGCGCGGTGTGCGGGCGCA
>JANOWX010000859.1:0-8902 GCA_031418175.1 Acidobacteriota bacterium
GCGCGTCAAAACGGATTGTCGTTAGACCGCAGCCTTCACCGGGGCCTGCGTGGTCGGCAGCACATGCTCGCGCTCGGTGGCCGGGTTGAAGGTGACGCGTTTCTTTTGTATGTAGGCGAGCTTGCCCAGATGCGAAGCCAGCGCTGAACGATGTCCGCTGACGACATCCGAATTGGGCGTCTTGCGCGCCTTCACGCTGTCCAGAAAATTGCGCACGTGCTGCGGTTCCAGGTCCATTGCCGCTTTGCGATTGATGGGCGGCGGCGGCGCTTGGCGGCGTTCGGCTTTTAGTTGATAGGTGTATTGGCCGCGATCAATCAACAAGCTGCCTTCGCTGCCGAGAAATTCGATGGCCGCGCCACGTGCGCCCGGCACCAGCGTCGCTTCAAAGGTGCATGTCCATTGGCTGGGGTATTCCAGTTGAATGCAGATGGTGTCGGGCGCGGTGCGGCCATCTTTGTAGTGGTAGACGCCGCCTGACGCATTCGCCACAACGGGCAGGTCTTCGCCGACAAACCAATGCACGACGTCAATCCAGTGCGTGAATAAGTCCGTGATCTGGCCGCCGCCGAAATCTAGATAGGCGCGCCAGTTATAAAATTGCTGGGCGTCGAATTCGCGGTTTTTCACCGGCCCCAGAAAGGCTTTCCAATCCAGCCCGGCGGGTTTGTCTTTGAAATTGGGTTTACGCAGGTGGTAGGTGTTGCCGTGCCACCAGGTGCGCACCAGCGCGATTTTGCCGAGCTTGCCTTTGTCAATGTATTCGCTTTTGGCTTCGGCGTAATGCTCGCCGCTGCGTTGTTGCAAGCCGACTTCGACGATGCGGTTGGTGGCCTTGGTCACCTTGATCATCTCGTGGCCCTCTTCGATGGTGAAGGTCAATGGCTTTTCGATATAAACATCCTTGCCAGCCTTGCAGGCATCGGTCGCCATCTTGACGTGCCAGGGGTCGGGCGTAGCGATCAACACGGCGTCAACATCTTTGTTGTCGAGCAGCGCGCGGTATTCGGTAAAGGTCTTGGCTTTGCCTTCGGTCTTCTCTTTGGCGGCGTTTAGGTTTTGGTCGTAAACGTCGCAGAGCGCGACGACATCGCAATCTTTCTCTTTGAGGAACCAGCCCATCACGTCGCCGCCGCGATTGCCGGTGCCGATGACACCCAGGCGCACACGGTCATTGGCGCCGAGCACGTTGTTCCAACTGGCGGCCGTCAGTGCCAGCGCGCCGCCTCCGCCAGTGGCGCTGGCCGCAATAAATTTACGTCTGGTCGTTTTCGGTTCGGTCATTGATCGTTCCTTTCCCAGCCTGTTTCTTGAATTGTCGAGTTAGTGGTTAGGGATGTTTCGGATGGCGCGCATTGTCACTTGTTCAGGCACGAATGTCCATGGCAGGGTTGGCCGCGGGTCGAAGTTGTCTAGGCGGAGGTGCTAAATCGAAACAGGCAGGATTGGTACAGCACCTCGGCAGAGCATTCTCAACTCTCAATTTTTCATGTTTAATTCCTGGCAGGAAGATGTTTCCCAACACGCTGGCTGCTGCGAAAGAATTGAGAATTGAAAGTTGAGAATGGAGAGTGCTTGCACCTCATGTGTTCCAAGCTTGGCTACTTTGAATTAAGGCTTAAAGAGGTGGCCAGCGGTTATGGCTGGTCAGGCCTGCAAAGGCGCCGGGCATGAAATGAGTCACCAAGCTGCCGATACTGTAGGAGAGATTTGCAAGTAGATGTTGCTGTCTTTGCGCAGTGCCCAAGGAGGGGCTGAGTGTGAGCACTATCGGGCCACACGACAGCGCGCAATGCAGGCGACTGACCAAGCCACAGGAAAAAATCAAGTTGAACTCTGTTAGAGACATGAGCGGACAGCTTGGGACGCAAGCAGCCCAAATACTGTTTGCATGCGGACGGCGTGGTCTCAAAGACGGTAAATTTAGCTCCCAGCAAAGCAGTATCTTGAGCGACTGTTAGCCTCTAAAACTCCCGCGCCAATCACGGCGACCCGCTCAAAATCGCCGCGATTGGGTGGGAGTATTCACGCATCAAGTTCTTCGCGGTAGAACTGATAATTGCCATTTTCCGGCCTGTATTGCTCATTGACGAAGCGCTTGAGCGCGCGAACTGTAAGAGGCCTTGCGTCACATTTTCGTAACCGCCGTATCCAAGACCGTCAACCAATGAACTTCAATTCCTGTGCCAGGGCATTTAGTGGGAAGTTTGCGGCGGGTATCCCAGGTTACGGGGCTTTTTACACAGCGGAAAGCGGAATATGACGGCGCAAAACGCTTGTCCCTGGGGGAAACTACGCCGCCGGTGCAGCCGTTGATCCAAGCCTTCCGTTCAGCAATCACCATCGAAAGCATCCTTCAAAGATTGCCGTACCGCGCTAGGCTTATTGTCAGGCTCAAGCCTGATAATCAATTTCCGCTTTGCCCGGAATGCCGAACGGGTAGCCGGTGACTTCGAGCAAATGCAGCCGCCGCAAGTCAGGTTGCGAATGAATCTGGCGAATTTGTTCGTCTTGTTGCCGCATCAATTCGGCCACCTCGCCTGCCGCCAAAGCGTCCATCACCAGCGCGGCTTCGTGATTGCGCGCAACGAGGCGCTCATAAAGCGGCTTCTGAAAATTCTGGTACAACTGCAAATCCCAGCGGACGATTTCAGGATTGGCAATCTTGCTCGGCGCGGGCAGCGCTTCAATTAATTTGGGCAAGCTTTGCAAACCCATGTTCAGCCCTTGCCCGCGCGCCGGGTGAATCGAATGGGCGGCGTCGCCGATCAACACCACATTGCCTTTCACGTATTCGTGGCAATGCAGCATCTTGACGGGATAAAACCCGGCAATCTCTGAATCGAAGCCGCGCAAGATTTGCGCGCGCTCTGACAAGACTTGTGCGCGTTCGGCCCCGGTGGACTTCTTCCACCAGGCGATGCCTTCAGCGCCGACGGGCAGCGTGACCTTGATCTGATTGCCCAGCCGTTGCTGAATCACCAGCATGCCCGTCCGGCCCGCGTAGCGGAAGAAGTAATCAGCCGGCTTCAATTCCGGCGGACGCGTGCCAAAGAGCGCGACCAGCGGATGTTGATATTGATGTTCCAGCGCGTTGAATTGCAGCGTCGAGCGCACAATCGAATTCGCGCCATCGGCCCCGATCACGACGTGCGGCTTGATCGTCGCCATCTCGCCGTTGGGCAGCGTCACCGTCAACGCATGAATGCCCTTGTCATCGGCCTCGAATTGGCGCGCGGCGACGGGTTGCAAGCGCAGGAAGTTCGGATTCTCAGCCGCCAGTTCCAGCAACAACTCGGCAATCTGGTCGTGCGGGAAGACCAAAAAGTACGGATACGAAATCGGCAACTCAGCGTATGCCGCCGCCAGCAACGTCGCGCCCTCGGCGGTGCGAAACTCGTGGCCTATGCGTTTGCTCGCGCCGCGCTCAAAGAACTTATCCAGCACGCCCCAACGCGCCAGCAACTCGACCGTGTAGGGCTGAAAATGATCGCCCCGCGCAGCGTCGAGGTTCCCTGTGCGTTGCTCCACCAGCGTGATGCGGTAGTTCTGGTGCCGTAACGCGCAGGCGAGCGCCGCGCCCGCCACGCCGCCACCCACGATAAGGATGTCGGTTTCACTGTGTGCCATATGGGATTGTTTGATGCCTGCGAGTTTTGGGGTTGTGGGTGTTGCGAGCTAAAGCGAAACACATTCTTTTGCTGGTGATTTGGTTGTCATAGCAGGAAGAATGCCCACGCGCTCCGGCGGCTGGCCGTGACCTCCGCAAGGTGTTTGCGGAAGGTCACGGCCAGCCGCCGGAGCGCGTGGGTTTAGAAGAACAGCAAAACGAGCAAGGAGAAATGCAGCTTGCATTCTCGTTCGGCGTGGTAAGCAGCAACTTCGATGCCAACGCCGAAATGGGGAATCTTGGAATCAAGCGGCGTGCATATTGCCGCCATTTGCGGAAAAGCCCGCACCGCCTTGGGGAAAATCGCGGTTTGGGGATGGCTCAGTCTTTGCTTCTCAGCGGCTAACTCACGCTAAATTTTCGCTGCGAGCGGAGCCGCGTGCTAAGCTGGCTTGCGGTTTTCACGCTGACGATTGGATTGCGGCTTAACCCGCAGCAGGTGATTAGACCTTATCGGGATTAAGCAACGAACGAACCACGGGGAACACGGGGAACACGGGGCGCACGGGGAACTCAAGCAACTTACCTGTGGAAGAAGAGTTTCGAGCTGCCGACCCAATTTGTGTTTTCCCCTCTTCCCCCGTGTTCCCCGTGGTTTATTCCTATTCCCGATAATGTTTATTGTATGATCGTCCCGCTCAAAGAACGCTTCAAACGCCGCCCCGACACACGCACGCGCCTGCTGGCCGAACGCGCCATCGTGCGCACAGCGGGCGCGCCGCTCATTCCGGGCAATGCTGTCAAGCTCTTGCAAGATGCCCGCGAGAATTATCCCGCCTGGCTGGCGGCCATTCGCGCCGCCGCACACACGATTCATTTCGAAAGCTACATCCTGCATCAGGACAAGCAAGGCTATGAGTTCGCCGATGCCCTGATGGAGAGGGCGCGCGCGGGTGTGCGGGTGCGGCTGATTTACGATTGGGTGGGCGCCTTGAATGCGACCGCCAACAGTTTCTGGCGCGAGTTGCGCGCCGCCGGGGTCGAGGTGCGCTGTTTCAACCCGCCGCATTTCGACAGCCCCTTTGGCTGGCTCAGCCGCGATCACCGCAAGGTGATTACCGTGGATGGCCGCCTAGGCTTTGTCGCCGGTTTGTGCGTGGGCCAGATGTGGGTGGGCGATGAACGGCGCGGGATTGATCCCTGGCGCGACACCGGCGTTGAAGTGCGCGGCCCAGCGGTGGCGGAAATTGAAAACGCCTTTGTCCAAATGTGGGCGCTCTGCGGCGAACCGGTTCCTGCTGATGAAAAGGTTGGGACAGCCAAGGCCGCACACGCAGGCGCGGTCAACTTGCGTGTCGTGGCCGGGATGCCGAACAGCGCGGGTTTGTATCGGCTGGATCAGATGATCGCCGCGACCGCGCGCAAAACCTTGTGGTTGACCGATGCCTATTTCGCCGCGACCACGCCGTATGTACAGGCACTGCGGGCGGCGGCAATGGATGGCGTGGATGTGCGCTTGCTGGTGCCGCAAGCGACCGACATCCCGGTGATGCGCGCGCTGTCGCGCACCGGTTATCGTTCACTCTTGGAAGCGGGCGTGCGCGTCTTTGAATGGAACGGCTCGATGCTGCACGCCAAAACGGCGGTGGCCGATGGGAGTTGGGCGCGCGTCGGTTCGACCAATCTGAACCTGGCCAGTTGGCTCAGCAACTGGGAGCTGGATGTGATCGTCGAGGATCATGCTTTCGGCCAACTGATGGAGCAGATGTATCTGGACGATTTGCGGAACGCCACCGAGATCGTGCTGACCGCGCGCAACCGCGTGGCGCTGGTGCGCGAACGCCGCAAACGCAAATTGCGCGAACAGTTCAGCGGCGGCGGTTCCAGCCGCGCGGCCGCCGGCGCGATTCGTGTGGGCAATGCGGTGAGCGCGGCGTTGACCAATCACCGCGTGCTCAGTCCATCAGAAGCCCGCCTCACCGCCAGCGCCGGCCTGCTGCTCTTGCTCTGCTCGGGCCTGACGGTCATGTGGCCGCGCCTGTTGGCCGTGCCCATAGCCGTGCTGGGCGCGTGGGTCGCGCTTTCGCTCTTCATCCGCGCCTATGCCCTGCACCGCGCAGGCAAACGCGAAACGGCTTTGCTGCGGGCACCAAAAACCGACGCGGCGGAGATACCTGAAGAAGTTGAGAAGGTTTGAAATGCTGCGGTTCCGCGTCGTCACCTACAACATACACAAATGCCAGGGCCTGGATCGCCGCGTCAGCCCTGAGCGTATCGTCAACGTCTTGCGCGAAATAGATGCCGACGTGATCGCCTTGCAGGAAGTACTGGCCATTCGCGGGCGTGGCAGCGAACACGACCAGGCGCATTTCATTGCCGCAGGCTTGGGGATGGATTACCGCTTAGGCGAAAACCGGCAGTTGCATGGCGGCGCTTATGGCAACCTGGTGTTGACGCGCTGGCCGCTGAACGCGGCGCTCAATCACGACATCAGCATTGACGGACGCGAACAGCGCGGTTGTTTACGGGTGGACATTCAATTACCCAACGAAGGTTTGCTGCATGTCTACAACGTGCACCTCGGCACCTCATTCACCGAACGTCGGCAACAGGCGCGGCGCTTGTTGGACACAGCCATCCTGCACTGCGACGATCACGACGGGCCGCGCATCATGCTCGGCGATTTCAACGAATGGACGCGCGGCATGGCTTCGCGCCTGCTGGCCGAACATTTTCAAAGCGCCGATATGCGCCTGACGCTGGGACGCAAACGCACCTACCCCGGCGTATTGCCGTTTTTGCATCTGGATCATATCTACTATGACAAGACGTTGGAGTTGGAAGCGGCGCAATTGCATCGCAGCCGCACCGCGTTGGTGGCGTCAGACCATTTGCCGATTGTGGCGGAGTTTCGGCTGCTGCAGTGAATGTAATATGCGGGCCACTGCCCTAACCACAAGTGTAGTTAGACGGTTAAGCTATCCGCGTCAACCCGCCGGGCAAATGCAGAATTTTTCAGCGCGGCGTCTTCATTTCCGCCCTCTTTCCTCAAATAGGCCCTCAGCGATTGTTTGAATGCATTCTTGGCATCGTCAAACGCGTTCTCGCTTGCTTTGGTTACAGCGTCAATGAATTCTCGCGCTACATTGGCCTTGCGCTCTTTGCTACTTGAATTGTCAACCAAATCATCAATTAGCTTCTGTTGCTTGAGGTAAACAATGCGGGCCAGGTAGTAAGCGCCTTTGCGTAAAGAACCTTTCTCTCGTTTGTCTTGAATGGCTGCGATACTCAGGCGGCAGCTTTCTTCGAGGCAGCGGGCAGCGAGAATTTGCAGGGCGCGGTGGTTAGACTTTTCGTCAGGCTCGAAACCGTCTGGCAACTGACCAGGCGGGGTCTCACCCTGTTCGCCGCGCAGGTTGAAGGCCTCGTAATAGTCGTTGCCTTCCCTAAAGAACTCACGGCGACTAAGCGAGTTGCGCAGCTTAGAAGTTTTGCCATCAAAGACTCCCAAGTACGCCATAGCTGCCTGTTCCTTGCTGAAAGTCATCCCATATCTGTGCCTTGGCAACATCTCGCCTTCCTTACGCTCGTAGCCGATACCGTATTCTTGATAGACCCGTTGCAAAGTCTGTTGGATGTTGTCATTGGAAAGCAGGTCTTCGGGCCGGATGGCATTCTGTGAGTTAGTCGCGATGATCAGGGCATTGAGGAAATCCTTGTTGGCTGGCGCCACTTGGTAAATCCGCACCAAAACGTTCGAGTTACCTTGGAAACGATCCTTCAGATTCGGCGCATATTTAGCGTGATAGAGCGCGTTAACCGTCTGACAGCCATTGATGATTTGCATGCCATTTAGCCGCACCTTAACTTTATGTTTGCTCGCAGGCAGGTCAGGCTCGACCGAGTCGGCTGTGATACTCACCCCGTTATTCATGAATCCGAACCACGCACTCTTGTTGCCGGTGATCGTTTCGATGATGCTGCTATTAACCTCTTTCTTAGCCCCCAGAAAGAGCCGGACGTTCTTTTCGAATAGCTCGTTGTTATTGTAACGATCCACCAACCGTATCAACTGATTCACGTTCACAAAGCCAACCAATACCCGCTCGGGCATCCCATTGGGGTTGACGCCGATGTTGTGATGTAGAAAGGAGGTTTCCTTCATCTCATAGTTAAGTTCAAGTGTTTCCTCCTGAATCGGGATACGGCCTTGAATGCACAGGCTGTATATATCCAACCCACCATAAGTCTCAAAAGTAAACCCAGACGTTTGGCGGTCATGAGAAAACGTGTCACGGATTTCCTGCACTTTGGCCGCATCGGTGGGGGATACATTTTGACCGTTGACGATGTAATAGCACTGAATCCGTGTGCGGGCACGCTTATTCGCTGCCCGCGCTTGGTCGAGTGCCTCTCGGACCTCTTTGAAAGCCTCTAAAGTATTTGGGTCTTGTAAATCGCTACGTAGGAAAACGCGGTTCATGCGGTCTACGAAGGCGTAAAGTTCCTTGGTAGAAATCCCACTATCGTAGCTCTGCCGGAATTTGAATTGAAAAAGTTTGAGATGGAGTTCGTCGCCTTGGTCAACAATTAGGTAGGCATCCAGCAACTCCTCAGCTTTGCCAGTCATGTGCCGATCTACGAACTTGAGGCCTTCGAATAACTCGTCGTCATAAAGGTAGGTAATTTTCTGAATCGCTAAGTAGTAATATAGCTTGCCATAATCTGTTGGTTTGATGCCCCAAGAAAGATTGCGATCAGCCAAGTGCGCCATTCTCTCTTGCAGGTATTGAATTTGATCAGTTGTCAGCTTGACCTCGCCAACGGGTTGCTTAGCTTTTGACATACAGACTCTCTCAAACGTTTTCTATTCCGCGCGATTGGTATCTGAGGAAGACCGGGCGAAGTATATTGTCCGGACTGCGACAAGGCAATCGTTCCCCCGCTCGTTAATCTCAATGTGACTCGCGCCCAGCAAGTGTCGCACTTTGCCGTACACCGTATTGAAAATCGCTCTAAATCGAAACAAGCAAGATTGGTACACTCAGCCTACCTGAGCGCGTCAAGTGCAGGCGTTTAGAGTTCAAGCTTTAGCCTGAATCCACGGTTAAAAACCGAAAAATGCAGATGCAACCAATGAAATCAACTGTACACGAATTTGGGCTTTTCACTCATCTGGTGAAACGGTCCGCCTGCAATCCCCAGAGCCTGCACCAGACGAAGTGTGAAAGGCCAATGTTTACGGGGTTCGCGGCGGCACCATATCGTGTAGTCAGGTAAGCTCTTGATTTC
>JANOWX010000860.1:0-19679 GCA_031418175.1 Acidobacteriota bacterium
GGCGGCCTGTGCCGCGCGCACTCCAAAGGCTTCGCCAATCTGTTGATCTCCGTAAGCACAAATAGAAATGCAGCCGGGTGGTTTGGGAACCAGCGAACCGAAACAATGCGGCCCTCCCAACTGCGCCGGAATCCTAGCAAAGCTGTCGGGGGCAGTCGAGTTTGAAAACCAGTGCGTTGTTCATTCCGTCAACAATGTGCGCGCTTCCCACAGTTCAGGGAAGAATTTTTTGTCGAGCGTGACTTTCAAATACGATGCGCCGCTGCTGCCGCCTGTGCCGAGCCGCACGCCGATGGTGCGTTCGACCATTTGGATGTGGCGCAGCCGCCAACTCACCAGCAATTCGTCGAACTCGGTCAGCCGCTCGCACACGTCAATCCAATTGCGCTTGCCGCGCTCGTCGCGGTAGATGGCGCGGATGGCTTCGGCGCGCGCTTTGAACTTCATTTCAGCCTCGGCTTCGGCGGGCAGTGACGGTAACACCTGCAAGGCCTGCAACGCTTCAAAGAAAACATCGCGCAACGACGGCTCGCGCAAGCGGCGTGCGAGCGCCGTATAAGCCTCGTCGGTCGGTTCGTGATAGCGCAGCATCTTTTCGTCTTTCAGTCCACACAAGAATTCCAGTTCACGGAACTGCTCGGATTGAAAGCCGCTGGCCGGGCGCAGCTTGTCGCGGAAGGCCAGGAAGTGCGTCGGCAGCATGGTTTCGAGAATCGTGAACTGCTCGACCAGCACGCGCATGATTTCGGTGCAACGGCGCAACAGGCGCGCGGCTTCATACACGGCATCATTCAATTCGGCTGGCGCCGAAGGGTGATGCTCGGCTTGCGTAGTGGCGACGGCGGCGGCGCTTTTCAGATTCGCGCACACGGCGTCCAGTTCGTGCAGCAACTGCTTGAACCAGAGTTCGTAGGTTTGATGAATGATGATGAACAGCAGTTCGTCGTGATGCGGTGGCCCTTCTGTTGAGGAAGATTGCGGCTGTTGCAGTTTGATGAGTTCGGCCACGCGCAGATACGCGCCGTAGGTGAGTTGCTCTTCAGTAGTTTTGAGTGGTGCTTGCGGCGTCATAACGCGCGGCAGTTTAGCACAGCCTCAGCGGCTTGCGCCTTTGAGCGCGGGGCGCGCGCCGCTGTCAGCCGAGTATTGGTAAATCGAACCGTTCGTGCCCACGACCCAGCCGCGATCCGGCACGCTGAAAAACAACTGGTTCAAATTGGCGTGAGTTGGCAGGCTCTCGTCCTGCCAGGTCGCGCCGCCGTCGCGCGTGTGCAGCAGCGTGCCACGATCCCCAGCGGCCCAGCCTTCGTTGGCGTTGACGAAGCGTATGTCGTTGAGCGTTTCGTTGCTGCCGGAATTTTGCGTTTGCCAGCGATTGCCGCCGTTGGTGGTCGCCAGAATCGTGCCGCTGATGCCCGCCGCCCAGCCGCGTTTGGCGTCAATGAAATGCACCGCGCGCAGCGTGTTCGTCGTGGCCGAGGGCTGTTCGTTCCAATTGCTGCCGCCATCCACCGTGCGCAGGATGGTGCCGCTGCCGCCGACGAGCCAGGCCTGTTGCGCGTCGAGCGCGGTCACATCGTAAAAGAGCTTGCGCGTCACGGCGTATTGCATTTGCCAACTCGCGCCGCCATCGCGCGTCGTTTGAATCGTGCCCGATTCGCCGGTCAGCCAGCCGGCGCCTGCGGCAAAACAAAAGGCCGTCAGGATGGGCGTATTCAACCGTTCGACCTGCTCTTGTTCGCTGGCCTGTCCGGCGGGCGGTCGTGCGCGGCGATACGGCCTGTCGGGTGGCCGCGCGGGTTCAATGTTTTGCCACGCTACGCCGCCGTCATCCGAAGCAAGCAGGAAGGCGCGCGTCTCTAGTCCGACGCTGCTGGGCCGTTGCGTCAGGTTGTATTCGCCCAGCAGCCGCACGCGCTGAGCATCTAGCGCCCAGACCGCGCGCAGCAGATCGCGGCTGAATTCGGGCGGCAGTGCGACGCGTTCCCAGGTTGCGCCGCCATCGCCGGTTTTGAACAGCGTGCCGTTGCTGCCCGCGGCCCAGCCGTGTTGGGCGTCGGTGAAATGAATGGAAGTGAGGCGGGCGAGTGAGTTGGTGTTTTGTTTATGCCAGCTTGCTGGGTTGGGCTGGAGGGCAGCAACGCAAGGTACGAACGCGAGCAAAACCAGGACAAACTTGTTGGCGCGTATGAGTAGGTTCATTTATCCGATTGCCCAGCCAGACACATTCTCAAGGCTGCATTCTGCATCCTTAATTCTCAAGCAGGGAAACCCCTGTTCTCACTGCCTGAGAATTAAGGATGCGGAATGCAGCCTTGAGAATGTGTCGTGCAATGTGTTCTACAACCCCGGATTAGCGCACCAGAATCCGCATCCACGTCGCAATCATCACGACGCCCGACACCTGATCAATCGTCTTGAAGATGTTGCCCGGCACGACGATGGTGTCGCCGGGGACGAGGTAAAGGTCTTGCCGTTTGCCTTGTTCGACCTCTTTCATGTTGAGCGGCATGGCGGCGGTGTTGCCGTCCGGTTGCATGCGCAGCACGTGGATTTTTTTCTTGTCGCCGTATTTGGTCAGGTAGCCGGCGCGGGCCAGCGCTTCGGTGACGGTCATGCGGCGGGTCATTTCATAAATGCCGGGCGTGTTGACATCGCCGACGACAAAGATTTTTTGGCTGTGCGAAGCGACCAGTTGCACGGTGACTTGCGGGTCAATGATGTATTCCATCAGCTTTTCGCGCACTTCTTTTTCGATGTCGGGCACGGTGCGGCCCGCCACCTGCAAGCGCCCGATCTGCGGGTAGCTGATCACGCCGTCGGGCGGAATGGTGAGGTTGGCGCGCGAGTAGTTGGGTTTGTCGAAGACGTCCACACTGATGATGTCTTCGGGGCCGAGCCGCGTGGTGGCGAAGAAGTTGTTGATGTAAGGCAGCACCGCCGCGTCAATTTCCGCCTGGTTCTCGCGCCGCAATGATTGGCGCTGCGCTTCGGTCAGGGTGGCCGGATCGTTTTTTTGCTCTTTCGGTTTGTCTTGTCCTTGCGCCGCCGCAGGCAACGCACAAGGCAGCAGCAACGTTGCCGCGAGAAAGAAATGTGCGAGCCGACAGGGGTTGAATGATTGCATAGCACCTCCGAATGAGAGCCAAGCTCAAATCTCCAATCTCAAATTTGAAATTGGAGATTGACTGGCTATTGCCCGCGCCCCAGCAGCACGATCTTGACCGATTTGAGCATGATCCACAGATCGAACAGCAGCGAGGCGTTTTTGATGTAATACAGATCGTATTGAAATTTTTGCAGCGCGTCTTCGACCGTCGAGCCGTAGCCGTAATTGACCTGCGCCCAGCCCGTCAGCCCGGGTTCGACCAGATGGCGCTGCGCGTAAAAGGGAATCTGTTCGCTCAACTGATCCACAAAAAATTGGCGCTCGGCGCGCGGCCCGACAAAGCTCAAATCGCCGCGCAACACGTTGATGAATTGCGGCAGTTCGTCAATGCGTGTGGCGCGTATGAATTTGCCGACGCGCGTGATGCGCGCGTCGCCGCTGCCCGACCATTGCGGGCCGTCCTTTTCGGCATCGGTGCGCATCGAGCGGAACTTGATGATCGTGAACGGCTCGCCATTCTTACCGACGCGCTCTTGCGTGTAAAAGAGCGGGCCGCGCGAATCCAGTTTAATCGCAATGGCCGTGAGCAGCGCGATGGGGAATGACAGCACCAGGCCAACCAAGGCCAGCAGGATGTTGAAGCCGCGCCGCACCGCCTGCCAGAAGCGCCCGCGTTTGGCGTTGTTGGAAAAGATCAGCCAACTGGGCCGCAACATCTCGATGCTGATCTTGCCGGTCAGGCGTTCATAGAGCGCCGTGCCTTCTTCGATGGCGGCGTGGCCTTGCAAGCGCAGTTTCAATAATTGAGCCACCGGCATATGGCCGCGCCGGTCAGGCAAGGCGACGACAACGCGATCAATCTTTTCGCGCTTGACCAGTTCGGCCAGTTCGGTCGTCACGCCCAGGACTTTCGGATTGAGAATGCTCTGGCCGACCAGCGCGGGGTCTTCGGAAATGAAGCCGACGACTTTGTAGCCGAGGTCGCGCCGCAACATGGCTTCACGCGCGACATCTTTGGCGAGCGTGTCGGTGCCGACGATCAGCAGGCGTTCGCCCAGGCTCGGATGCCGCATCAGCCAGTGAATGCCCAAGCGCCAGAACATCATCAGCGACAACGCCAGCAGCATCGCCATGATCGGCAAACCATCGCCGTAACGCACTTGCGCGCCGCCTTCGACCACTTGCAAATAGCCCAGCAAGAGCGTCGGGCGTAGGAAGAAAACCGTGCCCAGCACGACGACCGTCATGCCTGCCGCTTGAAACAGGCTGGTCATTAACTCGCGTTTCGAGCGCACGGCTGTCACGTCGTATAGGTCAAACAGGTAAAAGATGAATTGGCAGATGAGGGTGGTAAAGACGATCTTCAGCAGGCCGCGTTGCTGAAACAGGATGATGCCGAGCTTGCCCGCAAAACGCAGGTAGAGGCTGAGCAGCACGACAGTGAGGATGATCCCCGCCTCGCCCAACACGAGCAAAACCGTTTTGAACCAGATGCCTTTGCGAAACATTTGAATGCGAAGTGTCAGTAGCCCGACAGTGAGGGAGGGCTTGCCTATCAGCCAAGCCCTCCCTCACTGTCGGGCTACTGACACGTATTAGAGTTTCAAGCGGCGCCCGAGCCAACTGTCGCGCACGCGCGGGCCGAACGTTGACCAGATCAGATTGGTGGGCTCGCCGCGGCCATTCGGAATTTGATACTCCTCGTAATGGCCGGCTTCCGGCACTTCGGAGGCGCCGTTGAGCACGACCCCGAGTACGCGAAAATCGGCGAGCGCGTGCACGGCTTCGGCGACCGTTTCGTAGGGCGCAAAGCCCGCGCGCACGATGAAGAGCGTGGCGTCGGCGTGATTGGCCAACTGCCGCGCATCCGCGAAAGGTTTAACCGGAGGGGAATCAATCAGAATGAAATCGAAGTATTGGCGCAACTCGCCGAGCGCCGCCTGAAAGCGCGGGCTCGACAGCAATTCGGTCGGCGACTGGGTTTCGCGCCTGACGGGCAGCAGGTACAGATCGTGTTCGCTGATGCGCGTGACGGCGTCGAAGAGATCGGCTTTGTCCTGCAACACTTCGGCAAAGCCCGCGAACGGTTTCAGGCCCAGATACTGGGCGACGCTGGGGTGGCGCAGATCGCCGTCAATCACCAGCACGCGGCGGTTGGGCGATTGCGCAATCGCCAGCGCCAGATTGAGCGTGGTCGCCGTTTTGCCTTCGCCCGCGATCGAACTGGTGATGACGATGATTTGCGTGAGTTCGCGTTCAGCCGCGTGAAAGAGTTCGGTGCGCAACGTGCGGTACTGTTCGCAACCGCTGGCGTGCGGTTCGTGCAACATCATCAAGCGCGGATGCACCTCGGTGGCGCGCACCTGGGCCGGGGTTACGCGCGGCGGTTCCTGGGTTTGCGGCGGTTGAAAGACGTTGGAAGTTTTGTGCGCGGGCTCTGGTTCAGGCGGCGCTGGCACCGCGCCATTGATATGTGGCGTGGTTGTAACTGGCGCTGCCGCTGCCACAGATGAAATGGGAAGCACCGGCGCTGTGGCTGGCGGCAACGGTGCGGTCTCGACCTGCGTCCGCGCCGCGCCGGGCAAGAGCATCCCTTCGTTTGAACGCGGGCCTGCGGGCGTGCCAATGCGGCTGTCGAGTTCGAAACCGCTGTTGTTTTCTTCCTGCTCGCTCTCTGCTTCGGTCAGGATGGTGCGGGCGAGCGGGTCGTGTTCGCCCGCACGCTTCTTGCGTTTCTGGTCGCGCCGGAGCGCATCAAAGACTCGTGCCATATTCTGAAGTTCCAACGCGCAAAGCCAGGGGCACCAGACTCAAAGCGAGGTTGTTTGGGGGCAACCGTTATGTTTTGAACTACTTTTAACTTGCTTTGGCGTTCTCATCGCGGGCAGTGGCGGCGGCCTGGGCAGGCTCATCGCGCATTGCACCGGCTGTTACTACCGTGGGGGCTTCCGTCAGTTCTTCAGTCTTGCCATTGGTTGAAAAAAGTTGAGCGCTTTCGCCTTTTTCGCCGCGTTCACGGCGGCGGCGGTTGTTGCGTGGTTTGGCTTCTTCGAGCCAGCCATCTTCGATCTCTTCGCGCATGATGGGCATGGCGGGCAGCGAACCGGCCAGCACCTCGCGCGGATCGTCTTCGATCATCGGTTGTAATAAATCGAGGGATTCGGCGACTTCGGCGATGATTTGTGAGGAGATCAAGCGCGCGTTCGTCGCAAAGCCGTTGAGTAAAGCGTTGTCACAGATGTTGTTTATCAAACGCGGGATGCCTTCCGACGCGCGATAAATTAAGGCGATGGCGTTGGCCGTGAATATATCCAGCCGCGTGGCCCCCGCTACTTTCAAGCGTGTGCGGATGTAGGCCGAGACTTCATCGGACTTCAGCGGTTTGATTTCGCAGCGCAAACTGATGCGCTGTTTCAACTGGCGCAATTCGGGGCGATTGAGCGCCGCGCGCAATTCGGGCTGTCCGACCAGAATGATCTGCAATTGTTTTTCGGTGTAGGTTTCAAAGTTGAGCAGCAACCGCACCTCTTCCATCAATTCGCGGCTCAGGCCGTGCGCCTCGTCCAGAATCACGACCGTGCGCAGCCCGCGCGAATGGCGCATCATCAGCATGCGGCCCAGCTTCATCAGCAAATCGGATTTCGACGTATACGCGCCCAACTCGAAATCGGCGGCCAGGTGTTCGTAAAACTCCGGCACGGTCAGGCCCGGATTGAAGATGTTCGCGGTCATCACGCTGCGATCCAGCCGCGAGAGCATCGCGCGCAGCATGGTCGTCTTGCCCGTGCCGACTTCGCCGGTCATAACGATCAAGCCCTTGCCGTGTTGAATGCCGTAATGCAGATTCGCCATCACCTCACGGTGGCTCGCCGTGAAGTAAAGAAAGCGCGGGTCGGGCGTCAGACTGAACGGAATGTCTTGTAAGCCGTAAAACTGGAGGTACATAACTTTGTGAGGGTCGGAAACATCGTCAGTAATCGGTAGCCGGTAGCCGGTTCTTTCATGCCGACTACCGACTACCGGCTACTGCCTACTGATTCAGTATGACGATTGCGTGAATAAATCCAGCACGCGCGAAAATTTGATGAGTTGATAAAGCACCGGCCACGAAACCAGGATCAACAACATCGCGCCGATGACCTTGGCCGCCGTGACCAGCGGCAGCAAACGGCGTTCGTTTTCCGTCACCAACTCGGGCACGGCGACCAGCAGCGGCAAGCCCGCGTAATGCTGCACGTCGCGCGCATCGCGGATCGTGACCAGTTCGCGCGCCAGCGAGACACCCGCCGCCAGCAGGCCAATCGCCAAGCCCAGCAGCAGCGCTAGCGGATACAGGATGCGGCGCTGCGGCGAGACGGGCTGTTCGGGCAAGCTGGCCGGATCAATCAACCGGAAGGTTTCGCCGCTGAAATCGTTGATGACCTTGGCGCTGAAACGCGCGTTGTCCTGCTGCGCCAGCAAATCGTCGTAGCGTTTGCGCAAGGTCATGTAATCGCGGTCAATCTTCAACGCCTCGACGCCCAACAGCGGCGTCTTGTTCAGCCGCGACTGCAATTCGACATAGCGGCTGCTGATGCGTTCAAGCTCGTCTTCTTTCAATTTCAAATCGCGGCGGTCGGCGGCCAGCCTGAGTTCAAGCTGCGCGACTTGCGGATTGTTGGCGCGGGCGGCGCGTTTGACCTGTTTGCCTTGATCGTCGGTCTTCTTCAGGTCTTCAAACTCGGCGTTCAAGCTTTCGATCTCGGCGCGCACGGCTTTCACTTCGGGCGCTTTCTCGGTGTATTCGGTCAGCAGCTTGCGCAGCCGGCCTTCCAATTCGGCGCGGCGCGTGCGCAGTTGGCCTTCGGTCTGGCCGGTGGCGAGCGGCGTTTCGGGTTCGACTTCGGATTGCGTTTTAAGTGTGCCGAGCAGTTGTTCATTCAAGCTGATCTGGCTGCGCAGCGCGTCAATCGAAGTCTGTTGCGATTGGCGCACCGTGCCCAGGCTGTTCAACTGGCCGACCAGGCTCTGCTCCTGATTCGGGCTGGCGTCGGGGTTTTGCACGAAGTAGCGCGCGCGTTCGCCCTCGATCTTTTCGAGTTGCACGCGCACGTCTTTGACGCGCTCTTCGATCTGATCCACCGTCGCGTAAACCTTTTGCAGTTCGCTGTCCGAATTGGCGTTGATGATGCGCGTGGTCAATTCCGCAGTCACGTCGCGCGCTTTTTCCGGCGCCGAGTGGCGGAAGGAAACCGTGAAGGCGTAGATGCCCTGCGCCGCCGACTGCGTTTTCAGGTCAATCTGTTTGACCATGCGTTCGACGAGCGTCTCGACCGGCATGTTTTGTTTGCGCTGTTCCGGATACAGATCAAAGCGTTCGATCAGCCGTTGCAATTCCGTGCGGCTGGTGACCAGTTTTTGCAGCGCGCTCAGCCGTGCCGTGGCGTCCAGCGTGTTGACCGGCTGCACATAGGTGGCTGACACCTTGGGCGGATCAACGATGATGAACGACGACGATTCGTAGACGTTTGGCAGTTTATAGATTGCGTAACACAACGCGCCGCTGACGATCAGCAACGGCACCAGCATGTAATAGCGCCTGCGCCATAACATCAGCAGGTATTCGGCAGGAGTGCGGATTCGGAAACTAGCCATCGTTATTCTTTGCCTGTGTGTCAGTAGCCCGACCGTAAGGGAGGGTTTGATTGTGTTGTCAGCCCTTCCTTACGGTCGG
The DNA here is from genome assembly GCA_031418175.1 of Acidobacteriota bacterium. Lineage (GTDB taxonomy): Bacteria > Acidobacteriota > Blastocatellia > RBC074 > RBC074 > JACPYM01. The sequence continues at coordinate 8,823 of JANOWX010000860.1, forward strand.
GCTACTGACACGGAGAACGCCGACGCTGCGTGCGCTGCGCAACTGCCTAGCGACGGCTTGGCTTCTGCCTGTTACTCGAAAAAGGGACTGATGAGGGGGTTGGAATCTTTGGGGCAGAAAGTTCCAAACAGCATTTCTTATATTCAGGTCGTATTCAGGGTCGTATCAAGGTCCGCAACAGCAACTTCGGGTTCGGTCGCCCGCCGCCCACTTCACGTGCCACGCTGCGGATCAATCGTAGGCGCGCGGAGTATAAACGACGAGCCGTCACAGCGTCGAGTCATTTCCCCGTACAAGTTGCCTGTTAGTAGTTTGAGCGCGCGTTGCCCTTCATAACACTTCCCCCAATAACTGCTTGCTGCGTTTGCGCCCGAATAGCCCGAATAGTAGGATACGCCCGCTTGTTTGGCCTGTGTGTGCTAACACAGCCAAGCCAATGCGAGCGGACACCATGCACGCACCCCACAAAGCGTCAAGCGCAGTACCTTCAAATTTAGCCCAATGTATTTTGTTCAAAGAGGCTGGCCGCAGCGTTTCCCAAACTCGCCCTGTCTGATCTCACCCGGCGCCACGGCACACCTGGCAATCACGAGTGACTCGCCACGGCAATTCGTTACACTGACATATGACGAACACCATCTCGGTTAAACACATCAGCAAAAGCTACGGCGATTTCACTGCCGTGCACGACCTGTCGCTGGAAGTCCAACCCGGCACTATTTACGGTTTGCTGGGGCCGAATGGCGCGGGCAAATCCACTTCGATCCGCATGATCGTCAACATCACGATCCCCGACAGCGGCGAAATCCGCCTCTTCGGCGAACCCATGAACGAGAAATTGCAGGAGCGCGTCGGCTACCTGCCCGAAGATCGCGGCCTTTACAAGAAGATGAAGATCGGCGAGCAACTGCTCTTTTTCGCCGAATTGAAAGGCATGAAACACGCCGACGCCAAACGCCGCGTGGACGAATGGATGGAGCGCGTGGGCCTGGGCGAATGGAAAGCCAAACGCTGGGAAGAGTTGTCGAAAGGCATGCAGCAGAAAGTGCAATTCGTCTCGACGATCCTGCACGATCCCGATCTGGTGATCCTCGACGAACCTTTCTCCGGCCTCGACCCGATCAACGCGAACCTGCTCAAAGAGATCGTGCAGGAAATGAAACGCCGCCATAAAACGATCATCTTCTCGACCCACCTGATGGAGCAGGCCGAAGAACTCTGCGACGAAATCTGCCTCATCAATCGCGGCCGCAAAGTGCTGAGCGGCCCGCTGCGCGAAGTCAAACGCAGCTTCGGCTGGCGCGCGCTGGCTGTGGATGGCGAAGATTTGGATGGCCAAGGTCTGGATAAAATGCTGACCGGCAATCCGCTGGTCAAAATGGTCACGCCGCAGCGCCATCATCTGGAAGTGACGTTGCACGACGGCGCTGATCCACAGGTGTTGCTGAAAGAATTGGTCAATGGCGGCGCGCGCTTGACGCGCTTTGAATTGGTCGCGCCGACGCTGAATGAAATTTTTATCGAGAGCGTTGGGCGGGCCAACGAACAGGCCAGCGCGGCAGCCTAACGCACAGGTTGCGCTCGAGTTTTTGTTTCCATTTGCTTGAGCGCGCGCGCGGCGGCCTCCGCCATCGTCAACCACTCGAAAAACGGCTTTGGCTGGTAGCTTATCCGCGCGCGGCCTTTTGTCTTGGCCGTTGTCCTTGAGTAGCACTTGTAAAACCGGCGCCAGCGCCGGATCGCCGATTCTGCCGAGCGCCATGATCGCATTCACACGCACCGCTGCGTCCGGGTCGTCTAGTGCTTTGAGCAGAAAGGGCGCCGCATGTTTGTCGCCGAACTCGTCCAACACATCCACCGTATAGCGCCGCTGAACTTCGTGGTGCTCCGGTTTGAGAAACTCCACCACTGTTTCTTGACCTTACTCGGTACTCGGTTCGTTGTGGTCTTGTCGGCTTGTCATTCAGCCAGCGCCTCATTGGCCAACTCTTCAAACAGGGAGAGCAGATCAGCGGCGTATTGCTTGAGGTAAGCCCGCACACGCGGCGCCTCCGCGCCGGCTTTGAGCAACTCCACGACATCCACCAGGTCTTTGCGCCGTTTCGCCACGAGCTTCATGTAGATAAGCGCTTCGATGGGAATGACGGCCAGGCCTTCGCTCATCGGCGGATGATCGAGCACCGCTTCCAACTGCGCGCCCAGCGCGGCGGGCGAGAGGTAGTCAATGCGAATCCCGTCCACTTCAATTGGGACGCCGGCCTTGAAGGCAACCAGCAAGCCCTGATGATCGAAGGCTTCCTCGCCCACCAAAAAATCCACGGCGGCGGTGGCGCGAATGTAGCCGTGCGCGCCGACGGCCAATCCGCCGGCCAGGGCGTGACGAATCCCCAGCCGCTTCAACTGGGCAGCGCTCTTGAGCGCCGCGTCGCGCACCCTGGGGGCAACGAAGCGAAACGTGTCTTTGAGGTCCATGAGATTTACCTGGCGCCGTGGAATTTGCGCATACGACATTTGCATAGTGAACCTGTGCTTTTAGTTTGATTGAAGGCGGGGCGAAGTATAGGGCTGGCTTTGCGGCAGGCGCAATGATTGACCGTGAGCAACCAGCGGGTAAAATGCCTGCGCTCGCAGAGCGCGAGCATTCACGAAACGGAGCCGACCGCTTGAGAATCATCAGCAAGAAAAAACTGCGGGCGTTTTGGCAAGCCTATCCTGCGGCGCAACGGCCATTGCAAGAGTGGTACGACTTCACTGCGGAAGCGGCTTGGGGAAATTTTACCGAAGTCAGAAACACCTTTCGACATGCCGATGTTTATTGCGATTGCGTGATTTTCGACATCAAGGGGAATGACTATCGCTTGATTGCCATTCCCCTCTATCAGGCGCATCGTGTTTATGTCCGTCACGTGCTGACGCACAAGGAGTACGACAAAGGAGCGTGGCAAGATGACTGTAACTGTTGAGACTTTGGACGCCCGGAAATATGGGCGCTTGCTGACGCGCACCTTGCCGGTGGTCATCAAGACCGAAGCGGAATACGACCGGCTGGACGCTGAACTTGGGCGGCTGCTGAAAAAAGGTGCGCGCAATCTTTCGCTGGAAGAATCGTCGCTGCTCGAATTGCTGACCCGTTTGATCGAAGATTATGACGCGCAGCACGAGGTTTTCCCTGAATTTCCGCCGCACGAGCGGCTGCGCGCCCTGCTGGAGCAAAACGATTTGACGCAGGCCGACCTGCTGCCGATTTTCAAATCGCGCGGCGCCGTCAGCGAAGTGCTCAATGGCAAACGCGCCATCAGCAAACAGGCTGCCCAGGCGTTGGGCGAACGCTTTGCGGTCTCGGCCAATTTGTTTTTGTGACCAAGGTGTCCCGCGATGAAAACCGCCGCCGACGTAACACAACTGCTGCTGGCCTGGGGCAAGGGCGACCAGACGGCTTTTGACCGACTGTTGCCGCTGGTTTACGGCGAGTTGCGGTTGATCGCCGAACGCTATCTGAAACGCGAACGCGCCAATCACACCTTGCAAGCGACGGCGCTGGTGCACGAAGCCTATCTGAAGCTGGTCAATCAGCAACAAGTCGAATGGCAGGGCCGCGCGCATTTTTATGGCATCGCCGCGCCCGCCTTGCGCGAGGCGATCAGCCAGTTCGAACGCGCGCTGCAAAAGGCTGACAAGTTCGCGCTGGCTTATGCGGGGCTGGCCGATAACTACTAAGGAATGGCTTGAAAACAACACTGCCAAATCAACCACGGGGAACACTGGGAGCATGGGGAAAGCCCGCGCAGGCTGGTTGCTTTCCCCCGTGTACCCCGTGCCCCCCGTGGTTTGGCAGGGTAATTTCCAGTTCATTCCTAAGCTGCTGGTCTGCGCCAGCGGCGTGACAGGCGCACCGCCGCTTCCCAACGTTGGCGCAGGAAGGAGCGCCCGCGCGTGCGTAGCCACGTTTTCAAGCGCAGCTTTTGCTGATGCACGAGTTGATAGACGCGGGTCGCTTTGATTGCCGCATAAACCCGCGCCTTGAATAGCACGAACCGTGCGTGCAGCGCGGCGAACCAGGCGATGCGCAGCAGCTTCGTTTCGGTCAAGGCGTAAATCCGCGCCACCAATGCCGTGCCCGCTAGCTTCGCCGCGACGGCCGTCAACACGCCCAACGAAGCGTGCCCGTGCGCGATGAACCAGAGCGCCGCCAGTTTGACCGGCACCAGCAACAATGACGGCGCGGCGAACAGCGCCAGCGCGCCATACGGCGGCAACGCTACGATCAAGGCTTCGCTTTGCCGCAAAACCGGCAAACGTCCCAGCCATAGCGCCAGCCGCAACAGATCGTCCCACAGCCAATCTTCGAGCAGGACGATGAGGGCGGCCAGCAAGATGAAGGGGGCGGTCAGCAGGTTTTTGAGCAGGTTTTTCATGCGGAAAGCAGCGCAACCTTTGCATAAGCCGGAATGTCGCGCAATCGGCCCGCGGTCCCAAAGGTATTGATGGCAAGCTTCAGCGCACTGCAAAAGTAGCCAACAGCTTGCAGGCAAGGGAATCAAGGCAAAGGAATAATAAGTAGGCGGGCAAAAACAATCAGGCATTTAGACAGGATGGACAGGATTTACTGAGGGATTTACGGGATTCAAACTGCGCAGTGCTGACCAAGTGTCCAACGCTTTCCTGTTAATCCTGTTAACCATCTTGTGAAGCCTGTCTAGCCCTGCTTATTTTTGCCGGTGAACTTAATAGTTCCAGAGTCAATCGAAAATATTCCTTTGTCTCGATTCCTCTGCCAACTGCGCGAACCGTTATCCGGTGCGTGAAACTTGCCCATCTCAACGCCGCAGCGCAACCGCCACGCGGCGCGGTTTCTCAAAATTCGGAAACTGCACTATGCTGCCGCTCGTCTGAACCGTTGCTTTTACTTATTCTGGCACACTCGTTCACGCATCACTCACAAACCACATTTCCACCTCGATTGAAAGAGGGCATTGAAAGGGGGCTTCTCCGATGAACCGCATGCTACGCCAAGCTTGTCTGCAACTGGCGCTGTTGGGGCTGGTCTTTTCGCTCGCCACGCCCGCGTGGGCACAGGGCGCAAAGAAGAAAACCGCCGCGCCGGCGCCCGCCGCCGCACCCGCGCCGCAAACCAATGACAAGGATTACACCGACGCGATCCTCAAGAACACGACCGAAAAGTTCTTCCTGACCGAACTGGTTGACCACTTGCCCGCGTCGGACAAAGTGCCGACACCCGCAAAAATACTGGGCTATCCGGTCGGCACGCCGAACAAGCTGACCTACACCAAAGATCAGTACCGCTATTACCGCGAACTGGAAAAGGCCACGCCGCGCGTCAAGGTTTTCACCGCGCCCGAAAAGAGCGAACTGGGCCGCGAGCAATTGCTGATCGCGGTCGGCGACGAAGAGAGCCTGACCAATCTGGCGAAATACAAAGACATCACCGCCAAACTGGCCGACCCGCGCCGCATCAACGACGAAACGGCCAAAGCCTTGATCGGCGAAGGCAAGGCAATCTATTGGGCTTCGGGTTCGATCCATTCGCCTGAAACGGGCAGTCCTGAAATGTTGATGGAGATGGCCTATCGCCTGGCTGTCGAAGAGACGCCCTTCGTCCAGCAGATTCGCAAAAACGTCATCGTGCTGATCACGCCGACGCTGGAAGTAGACGGGCGCGATATGCAGGTTGACCTGTATAACTGGCGCAAGGCCAACGAAGGCAAACGCGCGCCGAGCCTGCTTTTTTGGGGCAATTACGTCGCGCACGACATCGACCGCGATTCGATGGGGATGGCCTTGGCGTTGACGCGCAATCAGATGGCTACGTTTTTGGATTACCACCCGACGGTCTTGCACGACCTGCACGAATCGGTGCCGTTCCTTTACACCTCAACCGGGACGGGGCCGTACAACTCCTGGCTGGACCCGATTGTCGTCAGCGAATGGCAAGACCTCGCTTACCACGAGATCGAAGAGATGACCAAGCGCGGCGTCCCGGCGTGTGGACGCACGGGTTTTATGACGGCTGGGCGCCGAATTACATGTTTTACGTCGCCAACGGTCACAACTCGATTGGCCGGTTTTACGAAACCTTCGGCAATGGCGGGGCCGACACGCAAGACCGCGTGGTCACGGGCCAAAGCGAGCGCACCTGGTTCCGTCCGAATCCGCCGCTGGCGCGCGTGAAATGGTCGCTGCGGAACAACACCAACATGCAGCAGAGCGCGCTGCTGCTGGCGCTGAATCACGTGGCCAACAACAAAGACAAATTCCTGGGCAACTTTTACCTGAAGAGCAAACGCTCGGTGGCCAAGGCGCGCACCGAAGGCCCGGCGGCCTGGGTGCTGCCCGGTAATGATCCGCGTCCGAACGAAGCCGCCGATTTGGTCAATCTGCTCAAGCTGCAGGGCTGCGAAGTCCACCAGGCCGACAAGGAATTTGAAACCAAAGAAGGCAAATTTCCGGCGGGCAGTTACGTCGTCAGAATGGATCAGCCCTATTCGCGCATGGCCGATATGCTGCTCGACACGCAATATTACAATCCCAACGATCCGCGTCCGTATGACGACACGGGCTGGACGCTGGGGCCGTTGCGCAATGTCAAAACAGTCCGCGTCAAAGACGAAAAAGTTCTGGAGGCGGCGCTGACTTTGACGAGCGGCCCGGCCAAAGTCAGCGGCAGTGTGGCCGGCGCGGGCAAGGCCGGTTGGGTCATCAACCATAACGCCGAAAGCGCGCTCGCACAGCTTCGCTTCAGGCTGAAAGACGTGAAGATCGCCGCCGCCGAAGACACCTTCAAGCTCGGCGAGCGCAGCTTCAACGCCGGTTCGTTCATCGTCAAAGCCGAAGGCAATCCGGCTGACCTGGCCGCGCGGCTGACAAAAGAAGTCACCGAGCTGGGCATTGCGGCCACCGCCGTTGATGAACTGCCGAAAGTCGCCAGTCACAATCTGGCCGTGCCGCGCATCGCGCTGGTGCACACCTGGACGAACACGCAAAACGAAGGCTGGTACAGAATCGAATTCGACCGGCTGGGCATTCCTTACACGTACATTTCCGACCACGTGATCCGTGACACCGCGAATCTGCGCGACAAATTCGACGTGATTATCTGGGGGCCCGTCGGCGGCTCGGCGCAAGCGCTGGTGCGCGGCATTGCCAAACGCGAGGGCGAACCGCCCGTGCCGTGGCAGAAATCAGACCTGACGCCGAACATGGGGCAAGCGCCCGACACGACCGCAGACATGCGCGGCGGCATGGGCGTCAGCGGCGTCGCCAACCTGCAACGCTTTATCGAAGGCGGCGGCTTGTTTGTCACGATCGGCTCGAACGCTTCGATCCCGATTGATTTCGGCATCACCGAAGGCGTTTCGATTCAGGACGCCCGCACGTTGATGGCACGCGGTTCGGTGATTAACGCCAGCTTCGCCGACCGCAAGAGTCCGATTGCTTATGGCTACGATGAAAAGCTGGCCGTTTATTTCAACCAGGCTCCGCTTTTTCAAACCGGTGGACTGGGCGGATTTGGCGGCGGTGGCGGCGGCGGCGGCGGTCGTGGTGGCGGCGCCGGAGCGTTGGGCCAACAAACGCAAGAGCGCCCGACCGGCCGTGGCGGCTTGAACGACCCGGACGAAGTGCAAGGCCGGCGTCCGTTGCCGCCCGCTCCGCCGCGTCAACCAAATCCCGACGGCATTCCCGAAGAGTTCCGCGCGCAACTGCAAGGCCAATTGCCGCCGCCGGAATCTCAACCGCGCGTCGTCTTGCGCTTTGCTTCAAACGAGCGCGAATTGCTGGTCAGCGGCATGCTGGCCGGCGGCGCGGAACTCGCGGGCAAACCGGCGGTCATTGACGTGCCCGTAGGCCGTGGCCACGTCGTGATGTTCGCCAACAATCCCATGTGGCGGCATCAGACGCACGGCAGTTTCGCGCTGCTGTTTAACGCTGCGCTGAACTTCGACAACCTGCACGTGGGACGCACTGCGCCGCGCCGGGGCGGGCCGCCGACGGCGGGGCAGAATGGCGAAGATCAGTAGGCGGTAGTCGGTGGTGTGTGGTGCGCAAAGGCCGAAGGGAATTGGTTCCTTTCGGCCTTTGTAATTGCCGGGCTATGGCAGGCGGGCTAGAATGCGCCTGGTTCAATTCAAGCAAACCGGAGGTAAAGCTGATGACGGCGACAACGCAAGTGGCATACGAAGACGATCTGGATTACGAAATCGTTGACGGGCAAAAGGAGGTCAAGATTGCGGGAGCGCGACACGGCAGAATCGGTGGAAAAGTGCTGTCCAGCATTGAGGTTTATTTGGAGCGCAATCCCATTGGTGGAGTTTACCTATCAAATACAACGTTTCTCATTGGCAAGAACGAGCGCATGCCGGATGTCAGTTTCGTTTCCGCCGAACGCTTTCCGCCTGAAGGCGAGCCGTCCGGCAAATGGGAAATCGCGCCCGACCTTGCGGTGGAAGTTGTTTCTCCTACTGACATCTGGGACAAGGTGAATGACAAGGTAAAAGAATATTTTGCGGCGGGTGTGCGGCAAGTCTGGTTGGTCTCGCAGCCGCTGCAACAAGTGCTGGTTTACGACTCACTCACACAAATCAAAGTCGTGACGGCAGATGAAGACCTGACCAGTGACACCTTGCTGCCCGGATTCAGATGCCGCGTCGCTGACCTTTTTCGACACTAATGATTCGGTTCCTGTTCAACAAAGGGGGTAGAACTTATGACGGCGACTACGCAAGTGGCTTACGAAGACGACCTGGATTACGAAATCGTAAACGGCCAAAAGGAGGTCAAGATGGCAGGAGCGCGACACGGCGGCGTGGGGGTAGAACTGATTACTGAACTCAACAATTACCTGCGAAAAAGTAAAACCGGCAAAATCTATACACCGGATACGACGTTTCAGGTGGGCGGCGTTGAGCGACTGCCGGATATTGGTTTTGTGTCTGCCGCGCGCATCCCGGCGGAAGGCGTGCCAATGAGCAAATGGGAAATTGCGCCCGACCTCGCCATTGAGATTATTTCGCCGAACGACATTTATTCAAAAGTGACGAACAAGGTACGCGAATACTTTGCGGCAGGCGTGCAGCAAGTCTGGCTGGTTACGCTTGAAGACGAACAAGTGACGATTTACGACTCGCCCACGCAAATCAGAGTTGTCACCGCCGGCCAGGAACTCAGCAGCGAAAACTTATTGCCCGGTTTCAAATGCCGCGTCGGTGACCTTTTCCAGTACTGAACGGTGATTTTGACTTTGCTACGCGACGGCTATTTCCCGCTGTTCAACTGGCACAAACAAAGGGGCAGTCAACGGGCTGCCCCTTTTCTTTTTCCCGCCACTTCCATTAGGCTTCCCGCCGCAGTCCCGCGCAGTAAAACACGATCACCAGTTCAGTAAAGCCAGTTCAGTGTAAGCCAGTTCAGTGTAAGGAAGACGCACGTATGCCGATTGCTGTGGGCACGCAACTCGATCATTACGAAATCCGCTCGTTGCTCGGCGTGGGCGGCATGGGCGAAGTCTATCTGGCGCAGGATTTGAAACTCAGCCGCAAGGTCGCGCTCAAATTGCTGCCCGCCAAATTCACCGCCGACCCCGAACGCATACGCCGTTTCGAGCAAGAGGCGCGGGCCGTCTCGGCGCTCAATCATCCCAACCTGGTCACGATTTTTGAAATCGGCCAGGCGGCTGGGCAGCATTACATGGCCTACGAATTCATTGACGGCCAGCCGCTGGGCGAACGAATGCGGCAAGCGCGGTTGTCCGTCGCCGAGGCCTTGGACATCGCGCTGCAAACGGCGACCGCGCTGAATGCCGCGCACGAGGCGGGTATCATTCACCGCGACATCAAACCCGACAACATCATGCTGCGGCGCGACGGCATCGTGAAAGTGCTCGATTTCGGCCTCGCCAAACTGACTGAAGAGCAACCGCAGGAAGTGGACAAGGAAGCCGCAACGCGCGCCAAGCTCAACACCGATCCGGGCACAGTGATGGGGACGCCGCAATACATATCGCCCGAACAGGCGCGCGGGCAAAAGGCCGATGAATACTTCCATCTGACTTGGCAGGCCGACGCCGCAATCTTTGCCGGGCAATGGCAGCAGGCGCGGGAATTTTCCAGCCGCGCGGCTGATCTGGCACAGCAGCGCAGTTTGCAGGAAGTGGTCGCAGTTATCGTGTCATCGAATGCCGAGTGGGCTGCTGTTCTGGGGCATTGCCAGCAGAGCCGCGCCGACCTCGCCCGCGCCGCTGCCTTGCCACGCACGCCGACCTCGCTTTTTCGCGCAGGAATGGCGCAGGCGCTGTGTGGCAATTCAGTTCAGGCACAGGCGCTGAACGACGAAGCCGTCAAGCGCTATCCCAAAAACACCATCGTCAACGAGATCAACCTGCCCCTGATCCGCGCCGCGCTTGAGTTGCAACGCGGCAACCGCACGCAGGCCATCCAAATCCTGCAAGCCGCCAGCCGCTATGAAAGCGTGAGCAACTTCTACCAGAACTATCTGCGCGGGCAGGCGTACTTGGGCGAACGCAACGGCGCAACGGCGGCCAGCGAGTTTCAAAAGATTCTGGATCATCGCGGCTGGGCGCCCACTTCGCCGCTCTACCCGCTCGCGCATCTCTGTCTGGCGCGCGCAGCAATGCTGCTAGGCGACACGGCGAAAGCGCGCATGTCGTATCAGGATTTATTCGCGCTGTGGAAAGATGCCGACGCCGACTTGCCCGTGCTGATCGCGGCGAAGAAGGAATACGAGAAAGTGATGTGGAGTGCGGTGGCGCGACGGCGGGTGTGGTTAGCTGCTCGAATCTTCCGCTGCGACTCGTATCGGGTGTAGGCGAAAGGCAAATCGGCG
>JANOWX010000861.1:0-2069 GCA_031418175.1 Acidobacteriota bacterium
ATGGACAGGATTTACTGCTGGATTTACAGGATGCAAACTGCCCAGTGCTGACCAAGTGTTCAACCCTTTCCTGTTAATCCTCTTAACAATCTTGTTAATCCTGTCTAGACCTGCTTATTTTTGCCGGTGAACTTAGTTGGTTGCAGAGCTGGATTGAAAGCCGCGCCATCAAACCACGAATAACCGCCGCAAAACAACCGCAAACAGTTAACCGCTTATTTGGCGTCCGTAAAATTCAGCAACAATTGTGTGGCGGAAGTGGGCAATCGCTTGCTTCCATCGTGAAAAGAATGTATTTAGCAACACGACAAAAGCATACAGCGACGATCTCATCAGCTTTTGTTACGGAATGATTCAGCAATTGGATTGGAGCAGGCACTGCGGTGCTGCAAGTCGTGCTCCTATATTTTACGGTTCGGGCGAGCCGCCGATTCTGAACAATACCAAAGCTACTACGATAGCTACACGACAGACGATTAACCCCTCTTTTGCCTGGGAATTAACCAGCCGGACTAACCATTCGACTGAGCGCACTACACGAACGAATTATGGTCAGCGCCGCGCGTGGATGCTGCCCCGCGCGCCAGATAACTTTTGGTCGTAGCCTGACCGGTTTCTCGTGACTAGATCACCTCAAACATTCAAAAGGAGCATCCTCCATGTCATCGCAAACTCCCTCTACCCGGACCTTCATCGGTCGAGTTGCCAATCGTCTGCCGCGCACCCGCGCCGGACTCGTTGCCCTCTTCACGCTGCTGGCTTGTTGCGCCTTGATTTTGTGCACGCCGGCTTCGACCGCTGCGGTTAAACAGATGCTGCACCGCGCCTGGCCGGGCTCAGCCAAATCCGCAGCCGCGCCGCACGCCGCCAAAACCGCCAAAGCAACAGCCACACACAACCTGGCCGCTGCTCCCGCTGGCAACCTGAACATCGCGCGCCAGGGCCACGCCGCCATTCGTTTGAGCGATGGCAAAATCCTGCTCGTCGGCGGCGAGAACGCCAACGGCCTGATCCGCGAATCGGAAATCTTCAACCCGGCCACACACAGCTTCATCACTGCTGCCAATCTGGACACCGCGCGCACCGAACACACGCTGACGCGCCTCGCCGACGGCCGCATCCTGGTCAGCGGCGGACGGGGCCAGGCCCAGCCGCTGCGCACGACTGAAATTTATAACTACAGCGGGAACGTCTTCACGCCCGGCCCGTCGTTGAATCGCCCGCGCGCCGGACACAGCGCGACCGTGCTGAACGATGGCCGCATCCTGATCGCGGGCGGTCACGCCGATGGCAGCGCCGAAATTTATAACCCCGCGACCCAAAGCTTCACAGTCGTGACGGGCGGCTTGCGCGTGGCGCGCTCCTTCCACGGCGCGGTGCTGCTCAATAACGGCAAGGTGTTGTTGGCGGGCGGCAAGCTACAGAATGGCAACGCGCTGAATTCGGCGGAACTCTTCAACCCGGCGACGCAAACCTTCACGTCCATCGCCAAGCCCATGCGCGGCGCGCGCGTCAATCCCGTGCTCAACAAACTGCGCGACGGCAAAGTCCAAGTCATCGGCGGCGGCGAAGCCACGATGGAAATGTTCAACGCGACGGGCGAATACTTCACCGCCTACGCCCATCTGCCCAACAACGCGGCAACGCGGAGTACACCGGGCCGTGCAGCGCTCTTTCATCGCAATAACAGAAGCGCGAACGCAGAGACCGGTGACGTTACCGCAAACGTGGCAGCGGTTGCCACAGCCCCAGACAGCGCTGACTCGACGGATCGCGAGGGTTTCACTTCGACCGATACGGGCAGCACGAACCTGATTGCGGGCGGTGAAGACAGCAATGGCACAACGTTGAATTCGACCGAGGAAACACCTGCCTCGACTGCAACGGTGACGACAGATCAGACTGATTACTACCCAGGCGATGTCGCCACAATTACTGGTACGGGCTTCCTGCCGAATCAAACTGTGAGCTTGTTGCTCGAACGCGATCCGCCGACTCCGGCCACTACAACCTGGACAGTGCAAACCGACGACGCGGGCAACTTCACGACGACCTATGATGTGGTGGGG
>JANOWX010000862.1:0-4916 GCA_031418175.1 Acidobacteriota bacterium
ATTTTCGCCAGTCGGGCCCTGGCGTCCTGCCGTCGGTGCCAGCTTAGCTCGAACGTTAGGCGTCGAAAGCAAGCACCCATAGCTCTCGTTCGCCCAAATACGCAATGCGCGGCATCGAGGCGCCACGAATCACATTGGAGCAGCAATGCTCCCGGTACCGTACCAAGCTTTCATACGGAGACTGACCCCAATATGCCGACTGCAAAATTCACCCACGACCCCGGAACCCCTGAGTATCAAGCCTCGGAATGGCTGATGACGATTCACAACGCCTACCGCGAGATTGACCACGCCATTGAGGCCGCACCCGATTCGGCGGAATTCGTCGAACGCCTCAAAGAGCGCGTGCGCCGCGATTACGAACAAAACCGCGAACAGATGGGCTGGACGGAACGCTCGCGCGACATTGCGATGCACGCGTTGGAGTATGCCTTGAAAACGCGCACCTAACGCGAACGATTGACCGACGAATTGAAAAGGGCGTGAGCGAACGGCATGGCTGTTCGTTCGCGCCTTTGCTTTTTCTGTGCGCTAGTTTTTCTGAAAAAAGGAAGGCTCGTCAGGCAAGGCTGAGAGTTTGGCAGAATGAATCAGCGCGGTTTCGTCCGGCGCAATCATCAAGTAACCGCCCGTACGCAATGCGCCGCTCAGATTCGAGACCAATTGGCGCGCCGCCGTCCCGCTCAGCATCGGCAGCAGGTTGGCGCAAACGATCAGATCGAAGCGGCCCGCCACGCCGCGCCAGTACATACGATCAAACAGATTCAAGCGGCGAAACACCACCAGGCGGCGGGCGAGTTGCGCGACTTGATAAGTGTCTTCAGCAGAACTGACAGGTTCAAAAAATTGCGCGCGTGTGGCCTCATCAAGCGCCGCCAACGCCGCTGCCGGATAGCGCGCGCGGCTGGCTTCGAGCAGCGCGCGATTGCGCACGTCGGTGGCCAGCACCTCTGCGTGATCTTGCTGGGTTTGCGGCTGAATCTGATTGACTGCGAGGGCCAGCGAATAGGCTTCTTCGCCGGTTGAACAGGCCGCGCTCCACAACCGCAACTGCCGGTCAGGCGGGCATTGCCGCAGCAAGGCGGGCAGAATGAACTGGCGTAAAAAAGCGAATTGGTGCGGCTCGCGGAAAAAGCCGGTGGCGCCGATGTTGGTCTCTTCGACCAGGGCGAGCAACTCGCTGGGGCTGGCCGCGAGTTGGCAATAATCCTCTGGTTCGACGCCCAGCCGCTGCGCTTTGTTCGCCACGGCCTCGCTGATGACGGCGTGATTCGCAGCATTGACAGCCCAGCCGAACTCCTCGGCCAATGCTTCTTCCAGTCTTTTCAGTGCCGGTGTTGGTTCCACGTTTTAGCTTGTCTCTGGCGGTCTGCGCCATGCGCCCGAACGCCCGCCGCTTTTGCGTTCCAGCCGGATGGCAGAGATGACCATACCACGGTCAATGGCCTTGCACATATCGTAAAGCGTGAGCGCCGCGACCGTGATCGCCGTCAGCGCCTCCATCTCGACACCGGTTTGCGCGCTGGTCGTCGCGGTAGCCGTCAGTTGCGCGCCCGCGTCCGTCAGCGTGATCTGCACATCGGCGTGCGAGAGCGCCAGCGAATGACAAAGCGGGATCAATTCTGCGGTACGTTTGGCCGCCATGATGCCGGCCAGCCGCGCGGTTTCGAGCGGATCGCCTTTGGGCGTGCGGCGCTCACGAATCGCCGCGACCGTGGCGGGCGACATGCGGACGAAGCCGCTCGCTTCCGCCGTGCGCGCGGTGATTTGTTTTGCGCCGACATCCACCATCGTGATGCGTCCTTCGGCGTCCAAATGCGTAAGTTGTGGTGGAGTTTCTTCAGACATTTATTTTGGCAGTTGAATGACTTCGGCCAATTCGCCCGCGTTCAGGCTCGCCCGGTCTTCAGGCACGACGATCAATGCGTCAGCTTGCATAAAGGCCACCAAATCGGACGAGCCGCCCCACTTGAGCGGTTCCGCTTCGGCGCGTCCGTCACGCATCTGCAAGCGCGCCGGTTGATGGCTGCGGCGCGGCGGCGCGCCCTTGACCGTGCGAGTCACGTGCGCCTGCCAACGCGGCAGATGAATTTCGTTTGCGCCCTGCATTTTCAGCAGCACCGGACGCGCGAACAAGTGAAACGAGACGGCCACCGAAACAGGATTGCCCGGCAAACCGAAAATCACCTTGTCACCCGGCTTCTCGCGCAGGAGGGCAAACACGGTCGGCTTGCCCGGATGCATCGCGACTTTTTCAACCAGCACGTCCGCGCCCAAGGCGAGCAGCGCGGGTTTGACCAGATCGTAATCGCCCATCGAAACGCCGCCCGACAACATCACGACATCGGCCTGCGCCAGCGCGTCGGCAACGGCTTGGCGTGTGGCGTCGAAATCATCGCGCACAATGGCGGTGCGAATAACTTCGGCGCCGGCTTGCGTGGCGTAACCCGCCAGCGAATAGGTGTTGGAATTGCGAATCTGCGCGCCCTGCGGCGTCTCGTGCACTTCGACCAACTCGCTACCGGTCGAAAGCAACACCAGGCGCGGGCGGCGCGCAACCGTCACCAGTGCGTAGCCGAAGCTGGCCAACACCGCCGCTGCCGCTGGCGTGATGCGTTCGCCCGCGTTGACGACGACAGCGCCTTGGCGCGCTTCGCTGGCACGCGGGGTGATGAATTGCCCGGCGGTCACCGCTTCAGTCAATTCGATAGAGCCATCGTCATTGACCTGGATGACTTCGATTTTCTGTACCGCATCCGCACCTGCGGGCACCGGCGCGCCGGTCATAATTCGCACGGCTTGTCCGGCGGAGACCTCGCCCACAAACGCAAAGCCGGCGGCCGCCTCGCCAATCGCTTGCAAACGCGCGGGCGGGTTTTGCGTATCCGCCGCGCGCACGGCATAGCCATCCATGCGCGCCCGGTCAAAGGGCGGCAGGTCTAGATCGGATAACGCCGTTTGCCGCAACACGCGCCCAACAGCTTCAGACAAAGCAACCGTTTCGTCCGGCAGCACGGGCGTGTGGTCGAGCATGCGTTGCAGGGCGTCTTCGATTACCAGCATAGAAAAGCTTTGAGTTGTGGCGCAATCAACGGAGAAAGGCATGGAGTTCAAGCTTTAGCTTGTTTGGCGCGCGTTGCGCGCCCAGACAGCCTGAAGGCTGAACTCCATGCTCTTGCCGTTAGCCGCTTACTTCATCTTCTTGAATCTCTCGCAAGCACAGCAGCGTAAAAACAGAAAAGCCGCTCGCTTGCACGAACGGCTTGGGAAATGTTGGTGATGAATGAGTGCTTAAATTTGAATGGCGGAGCCGACGGGACTCGAACCCGCGACCTCCGACGTGACAGGCCGGCGTTCTAACCAACTGAACTACGACTCCGCATTGTCAAATTCGCCGTTCGCTTGATTGACGGCTTCCCTGTGATAGGCACGGTGGGGCTCGAACCCACAACCTTCACCTTGTAAGGGTGACCGTCTACCATTGACTGTACGTGCCTGCGCACTGTGGCGAACGAGGCCGCATCTTACTGGCCGCCCCACAGGCTGTCAACCTTTGCCGCGACTTTATCTCAAGCTATACTGCGCGCGTGCTTACATCATTCGCCACGCTGAATTGGCTGCTTTCATCGGAGAAGTTTTAATGCCGTATCCAGGCCGCTATCGCCTTCCCGGGTTGGTTTTGTTGGCTGTGCTGTCTTTGTGTTGGTGGTGGCAGGTGTCAGCACAAGACAAGGTCCCGCCGCAAAACCCAAAAGAAGAACAGACGAATGTCTTTCGCATGGAGACCGACCTGGTTTCGATTGACGTGCTGGTGACGGATCACAAAGGCATGCAATCCGCCGCCAAACTGACGCCGGAGGATTTTGTCGTTTATGAAGACGGCGTGCGGCAGAAGATCAGCAATTTCTCGGCGGCGGAAGTGCCCTTCAATGTCGTGCTGCTGCTGGACACCTCGGGCAGCACGCGCGATGAACTCTCGCTGATGCAACAGGCCGCGCGGCGCTTTCTCGACGAGTTGCGCCCGCACGATCGTGTCGCCATCCTGCAATTCAATCAAGAAGTCGAACTCGTCAAGGATTTAACCGCCGAGCGCGGCAAGCTCGAAAAGGCCTTGAACCAGTTGACCGGCGGCAGTGGGACTTCGTTTTACGATGCCATGCAACTGGCGGTGGATGAGGTCTTGCGCAAAGCCGGGGGCCGCAAAGCTATCGTGGCGCTGACCGATGGGGTTGATTCGTTTGGCTATGGCACGTATGAAAAGTTATTGCCGCGATTGGAAAGCGCGCAAGCCACGCTATATTTCCTCAAATTGAATACGGAGGAATACACCGAGGCGCGTATGTTGCGGGATTGCCGCGATGCGAGCCACTTCAAATTTTCGCGCAAGCAGTTAAAGAAGTATTTCGACGAGCACGTCAAAGGCGGCGACCCCACCCAATACGAAGATCATTGCAAGCTGGCACGCATGGAAAAGATGCAAATCAACCGGCGCTTATATGAAACGGCCAGCGACGAATTGAACGAGATGTCCACCAAGACCGGCGGGCGCGTTTATCCGGTCGAATCGCTGCAACAACTCGATCCGGCCTTTGCGCAGATTGCCGCCGAATTGCGCACGCAATACTCGTTGGCCTATTACCCCAGCAATGAAAAGCACGACGGCAAATGGCGCCGCATACGCATCGAAATCAAAAAGCCTGGGCTGACCGTCCAAGCCCGGCCCGGTTATCGCGCGCCCTTGGATTGACATCTTAGGGCTTACGCACAAGCGCATGGAGTTCAGGCTTCAGCCAGTCTTGGAGATCACGAACGCCGGCGGAAGCCAGAACTCCCAGCGCTTGTGCGTAAGCCCGAAGATGTCAAAACAAGGGCGCGCGATAAACGGGCCGGGCTTGGTCGGTCAGCCCAGGCTTTTT
>JANOWX010000863.1:0-4245 GCA_031418175.1 Acidobacteriota bacterium
GGCGGCCTGTGCCGCGCGCACTCCAAAGGCTTCGCCAATCTCAGAAGCTAGAATGGAAAAGCTTGTGTATTTGCCTATTGTCCGGTGCTCGCCAATTGGCGCGGACGCAGAATCGGGCGGTCGTTGCCGCTGTCTTTACCATCCGGCGTGCCCTTCGCGCGGTAGCCTTCGCGGGCACGGATGACGACGTTGGGGAGTTTGGCTTGCACGCGCACGCGGCGGTAAGTGCCGTCCTGTGCCGTGTTGGTCGGGTAGTAGCTGAGCGCGTATTGATAGCGCAACTCTTCGGCGATGCTGGCAAAGGCGCTCTGCACGTTGCCGAGCGTTTCGGCGCGGTAAAGCCGCCCGCCGCTGCGGTCAGCCAGTTGCCGCAAGTATTCGCCCGCCTGCCGGTATTGATCTTGCTGCGGGCTGCGCTGTGACGGCCATTGGCCGTTCGGGAATTGCGCGTTGCCCCACGGTAGCATTTCCACCAAGGGCCGACGACGGCCACCTCCACCACGCGGCTGCGGCCAACCGATGATGGGGGGCAAGCCGTTGGGATTGCGCTGGCCGCCATAACCGCCCTGCACCTGGCCTTCGGTGTTGTATTGAATCGGGAAGACGACCACGTCCGATTCTTCGACGGCTTCGAGGGTGTCGCGGGCGCGCACGCCTTTGCTGGTGGTGTCTACGCCATCGGTGAATAGCACGATGGCTTTGCGGCCTTCGATGCGTTTCAAGCGTTCGCTGACGACCAGATCAACCGCTTCATAAAGGCTGGTGCCGCCGCCGATGCGCGTGCCGTAAATGGCGCGGCGCAGGCGCGCGCGGTTGCTGGTGAATTCTGAGTCCACATAAACGCGGTCATCGAACGACACGACCATCACCTGGTCGTCGTCGCGCAATTGTTCGACAAAGGCGATGGCGGCGGCCTGTATGTCTTCGTGCTTAAAGGCGGTGCTGCGCGAAACGTCGAGCAGCAACACGACGTGCAACGGCATAGTCACCGGCGTGAAGTCGGCGACTTCCTGCTCGATGCCGTCTTCGTAAACACGAAAGTCTTCTTTCTTCAAAAACGGCACGTAACGCCCGCCGTGATCCAGCGCCGTCACGGGGATCGAAACCAGGCTCGTGTCAATCTTGATCGTGCCGCTGTCATCGGGCGTTTCAGGTTGTTGTTGAGGCTGATTAGCGGGCGGCGCGGTTGCCGGTTTTTGTCCGGGCGCCGGTGTCGGCGTCGGCTGCGCGCGGCGGCCCGATTGGGCGGCGGCGGAGAAATTTGCGCTGAACGCCAGCGCGAATATGAGCGAAACCAAAAGTAAGCTTGCGAAGACCGGTCTTTTCATTGTGCGTACTCCTTCCGCGCGCATGAACGCAGCGATAGATACAGCTTGCCCGCTACGGACGAAATTTATGAGTGGGGAAAGCCTGCGCGGAAAGGGGTAATCGCAAGCGGGCCGGAGTATAGCGTAGCGCGCCGCCGGATGTTGGGATTTTTGCAGGTCGCTTACATCTCAATCTCGTGCCAAGCTTTTTTCAACACAAACACAAAGGATCAAAGGGTCAAAGGAACAAAGAGTCCTGAATAAGCAGTTCCGCCTCTTTGACCCGTTGACCCGTTGTCCCTTTGACCCTTTGTGTTGATGCCTGTCGCTAAATTTCACTTCGAGCGCGTCCAGCTTTTCGGCAGCACGTCGCGCGCTGACAAATTCGCGCCCAGGATCAGAATGAAAGACGAGATGAAGACCCACGTGATCAACGCCATCAGCGACGAAAGCTGTTTGTAGCTGCCTTTGAAATCCAGCAACGGCAGCGCCAGCCTGAACCCCAGCGTCGTCACCATCCACAGCACCGCCGTCGCCGCCGAGGCAAAAAAGATTTGCACGCGCTGCACCTTGCCGTTGGGCACGACGTAATACACGACAAAGAACAGCAGCACCAAAAACGGCAGCGAGATGATCGTCGCAATTACCGCAAAGATCGGCTTGCGAATGGCGGCGTCGCCCAGCAGCTTGCCCAGCAGGTAATCCCAGGGGCTGGCAATCGCAATCGCCAGCAGGATGATGACGCCGCAGACCAGCACCAGCGGCATATACATCAAGTATTGTTTGACGAGGTTGCGTTCGGGGAACTTCCACAAACGATTCAAGGCGAGTTCCAACGGCTGAAAAATACCCGAACTGGAAAAGATCAGCAGCGCAAATGAGACCAGCGTCGCCTTGCCGCCCGGCCCGCGCGTCACTTGATCCAGACTGTCAAACAGCGCCCGCGATTCCGCCGGCACCAACGCGATCATCAGGCGGTAACAGGTTTCGTAGCCCTGCTGCCAGCCCAACACGTTGACCAGAAAGCTGCCCAGCAAGACCAGGAACGAAAAGAACGACATCAGCACGTTGAAGGCGATGGACGAGGCGTGCACATAGGTCTCGCTCTCGGTCAAATCCCAAATCGCGGGCCACATCTTTTTCAAGAAGAGCCAGGTGCCTTGGAAATAAAAACGCCAGCCGCGCGTTTTGGGCGGCGCGGCGGTGGCGCTGGCCGTCTCCACTGGGGTTGTCGCGCTCTCTTCAGCCATGCTTTTCGACCCTCAGATCAAATCTCAAATTTAAAATTCGGCGCGTTCACACCAATGCCGCCAGTTGCGTTTCCAACTCCGCCAGTGTTTGGTTCAGCCGCTGCCGTTGCACGTCCGAATGCGCCTTCTGCAATTGATCGAGCAAGCGGCTGCGCAACAACGACAGGCTCTCGCGCCGCTGCTGACGTTCGATCAACTCAGGCGTCAGCACTGGGCGCGCGACGGTTTCGCGCGCCCGCGCGGCTTCTTCCAACTGGTCTTCGACCGCTTTGCTTTCCCAGCCTCTGGCCATACGTTCCTCCCATTCAATGCACATGGCAGGCCGCGTGGCCCAGCACCGCGTCGCCCGCGCGCAATGGACTGGGTGTCGGCTGCCAGCCGGTTTGCAAGCGTGCCACTAGCAATTCATCCGCTTCTGGTTGATGGTCCCACACGGCGACCGCCGTGATCGTGCCGTTTCAGGTCGAGCTGTAAACCAGCCATAACGATTCGCGCCACGGCACAATGACTTCGTGCGTGTATTCGTCGAGCGCGATGGTTTCCTGCAAACGAACTGGCAGCGTTTGCCGCTTGCCCCACGCGACCAATTCCAGCAACGTACTGTGCGCAGGCACAGCGTGGCCGAGCGCGGCGAGCGCGTCATCCGTTAGCTTGGCGTGATGGGTAATGTGCATCGCGCGGGCAGTGTAGGCGCGACTCACCGCGAGCGTCAACGCTCAGGGCTTTCCCAGTTTGTCCAAGCGTGCGCGCGCGGGCTCGGCTTCGGCGCTGCGCGGATAGCGGCGCAGCAATTCACGATAGGCCGCGCCGTCATACACGATGCGGTCGCGCGCCTCGTCGTAATCGAACGTCACACCCGCGCGGTTGAAACGATCCAGCCCATTGAAGCTGAGCACGAAATCGCGTTTGCTGACGCCGCCACCCGGCAGGTCATCGCCCAAACGGCGGTCGGCATCGCGGCTCAATTTCTCCGCCGCGTGTTCGGCGGCCTGGCCCAATGCCAACAGCGCTTTTGGCGCAATTGCGGGCGAACGCAGTTCATCGGCGCACAGCCGCGCCAGCCGCGCTTTGACCAGATCGTCCTTGCTCTCGGCGATGGCAGCCAGAATCTTTTCGCCATCCGCCGCGCTGCCCAGGCGCGCAAGCGCCGCGGTCAACAGCCAGCCGCGCACGTTGCGCGAGATGGCCACGCGCACAAAGGGCGAACCGCTTTTGCTTTTGGCCGCGCCGACAATGCCGATGACGCGCCCGCGGCTCAGCCGCTGTTTCAACGGCGCTTTGACATCCGGCTGTTCGCGCAAGGCCGACAGCCGGTCGTCAAACACGATGGCGTGTTGTCCGGGGACGAAAAGTTTACGTTTGGTTTGGGCAAATGCGGGCGCGACCAGCAGCAAGCTGGCCAGCAGCAAACGCCGCGTGAGTTGCGAGGTCATGGCGAACACCTCCTGAACGAATGCCGAGTGTTTCCAGGCTGGGAACACTTCCGAGGTTGATGATGGCCGTTCGCGCGAACGGCGTAGAAGGTGCGGTACCGGGCGCGGGTGGCAACCGCGGGGTGGCAAACTCAAAAGCCAGGAAACACCCCCCGGACCATATTTCCCGGACCAAATTTTTTAAGTCAAAACCTGTATTTGTGTCTTACCAACCGGATGGAGAAGGAAATTAGGATTTTTGCAAAGAGCAAACTT
>JANOWX010000864.1:0-1933 GCA_031418175.1 Acidobacteriota bacterium
GTTGTTCAGCGTTTTGGCGGGGGTTTGTCGCGGGGCCTTTGGGCCGCGGTGGTGGGTTTCGGCACAACTCAGGGCACCAAAACGGGTGCCACGCAAACCCGCAGCCAAATGGCTGAACTCCATGCGTTTGATGGTCAACGCAAACCCTCCTCCCGTTTCCTGAAACGGCGTGGCCTGTGCTAGGCTGCCCGTGCTGTTCAACGCGAACAACCCCAAGCGGCCCGCTCACACCAAGCGGCCGCCCCTGTTTGACAACTGAGCAATGCCAATGGATGCCGGGAAGTGTGGTGCAAATCCACCGCTGTCCTCGCAACTGTAAGCGGCTACGAAATCCCTTTTAACTCTTAAGTGACGGTGTCACTGTCAGTGATTGGTTGTGCGGCCTCTCAAACCGCACGGCTGGCCTGATGGGAAGACGGGAAAGTAGGTTTGAAGCCGCAAGTCAGGAGACCGATCCGCTTGGCAGTTTGAAAGCTCCTTCGAGAGAAAGGATTGGCACATGAAATCTGTATTTTCCCGCCTGACGTTTTTACTTTCCTGCATTTCCCTATTGTTGTTGCTGCCTTCAGCCCGCGCGCAAAGCGGGCTTGAATTGCATGGCCGCGTGACCGACGCGCAAGGCGGCGGCGTCGGCAACGCCGCACTCACGCTTTATGCGCGCAGCGGCAACACGCGGCTGAACGCGCTGTCCGACGGCAGCGGCAATTACCGTTTCGCCCGTTTAATCAACGGCACTTACCTGCTGACCGTCGAAGCCACCGGCTTTGCGCGCGCTGTCCGCACGGTCACAATTGACGGCACGGCGAACCAACTTGACCTCACGCTCGACATTTCAAGCGTCAACGACACTGTCATCGTCACCGCCGCCGGCACACCGCAAGCGGTGGATGAAGTCAGCAAATCGGTCAGCGCGATCAGCGCCGCAGAGATCGAACTGCGCAACGAATTTTCAATCGCCGAAGCCTTGCGCCTGACGCCCGGTTTGCGCGTGCAACAAAACGGCGGGCCCAACGCTTTCACTGCAATCAAAACGCGCGGGCTGCGCAACGAAGACACCGCCATTCTGATTGACGGCTTCCGCTTCCGCGACGCCTCGTCCATCGCGGGCGATGCGCTCTCGTTCATCTCTGACCTGCTGGTCGTCAGCCCCAACAGCATCGAAGTCTTGCGCGGCTCCGGCTCATCGCTTTACGGCACCAACGCCATTGGCGGCGTCATCAACCTGGTTTCGGACGAAGGCGGCGGCGCGCCCCACGGCCAGTTGCAATTCGAAGGCGGCCAACTGGGCCTATTCAGAGGTCGCGGCACACTGGCGGGCGGCTTCAAAGAGAATCGTTTCGTATACAGCGCGGGCCTCGCGCACCTGAACGTCGCCGACGGTTTGGACGGCAACGACGAAGCGCGCAACACCAGTGCCCAAGCTTTCGCGCGCTATCAACTCACGCCCGCCGCAGCGCTGAGCGGACGCCTTTACGCCAGCAATGTTTTTGCGCGGCTCAACGACAGCCCTTTCGATGCGCCCGCTGCCAATCTGCCCGCCAGTGGCATCGTCAAGGCCGTTCCGCTGGCGCGCGCGCAGCAGCGGCTCTTTGAAGCGGGCCGGGCTTACAGTTTGGGCAACGCGACTTTTTTTCCCGACGCGAACGATCCCGATTACCGCCGCCAAGCCGGTTATTTTTCCGGCGCGCTACGCTTCAATCACGCGCTCAACAGCCGGTTCAGCTATCAACTCAGTTATCACAGCCTGCTGACGGCGCGCGCGTTTCGTGACGGCCCGCAGGGCGTGCGCTTTGAGCCGGAATTCAAAGACCGCAGCGGCTTCGACGCGCGCATTGATACCGTCAACGCGCGTTTCGATCTGCTGGCGAACCGTTTCAACCAGTTGACAGGCGGCTATGAATTCGAGCGCGAGTCTTTCGACAATCCCAACGAA
>JANOWX010000865.1:0-36454 GCA_031418175.1 Acidobacteriota bacterium
CAGGATTAACAAGATTGTTAAGAGGATTAACAGGAAAGGGTTGAACACTTGGTCAGCACTGGGCAGTTTGAATCCTGTAAATCCAGCAGTAAATCCTGTCCATCCTGTCTAAATGCCTGATTGTTTTTGCCCGCCTACTTATGTGTGTAATCGTGGATACCAACGTAGCTTCAAAAGTATTTAGCGGCCCTCCCAATAAGGATTTCGCGCCACTGCTCAAATGGCTGAATTGTCAAAGTGGTTGCTTGATTTATGGTGGGACGTTAGAAGCCGAGTTAAGGAAAGTGGAATCCGTGCGCCGATTCATTGTCAGGTTGTCACAAGTGGGCCGCGCGATTTTGGTACCGGAAGATGAAGTCACGAATGAGCAAATAGCCGTTGATAGCCTGTCTCTTTGCCAATCGAACGACAGCCACATCATCGCACTCGCGCGCGTGAGTGGCGCACGCACGCTTTGCTCGCACGATGCCGCCTTACACACTGATTTCAAAAACCCCAAGCTCATCTCGAAACCGCGAGGCAGCGTTTATCAGAACGCGGCGCATGTGAAACTGCTTCGCCATACCAAATCCTGTCCGCGCCACAAGCAGAAATAACGCATGGCTCATTCGATATTGATCGTGGATGACGAACCCGGCATCCGCCAATCGCTGACCGGCGTGCTCGAAGACGAAGGTTTTAACGTCACCGCCGTAGCGAGCGGCGAGGATTGCCTGCGCGCGCTCGAACGCCGGTTGTATTCCTGCGTGCTGCTGGACGTGTGGATGCCGGGCATTGACGGATTGGAAACTTTGGCGCGAATTAAAGCGGCCTTCCCCGATGTCAGCGTCGTGATGATCTCGGGTCACGGGCGCATCGAGACCGCCGTGCGCGCGACCAAGCTGGGCGCCTACGATTTCATCGAAAAGCCGCTGGCGCTGGAAAAGACCGTGCTGACGATCAAAAACGCGATCCGCCAGCGCGAACTCGAAACCGCCAACTCCGAATTGCAGGCCCAACTTGAACGCGGCTACGCGATGATCGGCGAATCGGTGCCGATGCGCGCCCTGCGCCAACAGATTCGTTATGCCGCGCCGACCAGCGGGCGCGTGCTGGTTTATGGCGAATCGGGCACCGGCAAAGAGCTGGTCGCGCGCGCGTTGCACGCCCAATCGTTGCGCGCCAACAAACCGTTCATCGAGGTCAACTGCGCCGCCATCCCCGAAGAGTTGATCGAATCGGAACTCTTCGGCCACGTCAAAGGCGCCTTCACGGGCGCGACCCAGGCCAAGCGCGGCAAGTTCGAACGGGCCGACGGCGCAACGCTCTTTTTGGACGAAGTCGGCGATATGAGTTTGAAGACGCAATCCAAGGTTTTGCGCGCGCTGGAAGAGCAACGCTTCGAGCCGCTCGGGTCAGAGGCGACGATCAATGTGGACGCGCGTGTGATTGCCGCGACCAACAAGAAGCTGGAAGAAGAGATCGAGAGCGGCGTATTTCGAGCCGATTTGTTTTACCGCCTGAACGTGATCCCGTTTGAAATTCCGCCGCTGCGCGAACGGTTGGAAGACGTGCCGCTGCTGGTCGAACATTTCCGCCGCGAATTTTCCAGCGCCAATGGCCGCCCGCCAAAAGAGTTCAAACCGTCGGCGCTTGAACGGATGCAAAGTTATAGTTGGCCGGGCAACGTGCGCGAACTGCGCAACACCGTCGAACGCGTCATCATCATGCACGCGCGCCCGGCGGTCGAAGCCGATGACCTGCCCATCCTGGGGGCCGAAGCGCCGCCCGCCTCCAGCTACAATTTCGATTCCTACCGCGCGGCCGCCGAGACCTACGAACGCGAATACATCCTGCGCAAACTGGCCGAGACCGAAGGCAACATCACCCGCACCGCTGAATTGATGGGCATTGACCGCAGCCATCTGTACCGGCGTATGAAAGCGCTCGGCATTAATCGGGGGCAGGATGCTTGAAGTTGCCATTCACGCTCAATTTGTTGGTCGTGTTTAGATTTGAGGCTAAAGGCTTGCTGATCACCTGAATTTTGTGTGTGTGTCGTACCAATGGACTACGGATTTGACGGATGCCACCGCTGGGCACAGATCAACTCTGCCCCAGTCTGTCGCATCCGTTCAATCCGTCGCCAATGCTGGCGGTGTCAAGGCTTGGAAAGGGTTGCGTCACGCGGGCATCGAATTACGCCGCAGCGGGTGCGGCATCTACATTTGGTGGGGGCGGCGCTTCATCCGCAACGCCACAGGCGCGGTCATCTTCCTGGCGGATTTTGCGGGCACGTTCGACGTGGCTTTCCATGCATTTGATCTCTTCGTCAATCAGCGTGTCCACGACGCTCTTGATGCCGGTCAGCACGTCTTTTTTGAACTTGGCGAGCTCGTCAGCGGTCTCTTCGGGCAGGACGGCCCAGAGCGAACTAAACAGATCGCCCAGCGGGTCGAAAACGTGGTCTTGCGGTTCAGCCATTGTGTTACTCCTTGGTTTCAACGGTTAATCAATCGAGCAACTGACGACGCAGTTGTCGGTTTCCCAGATGCGCACCTTGTAAACCTGCAGGCGGTCGTTGTTGAGTTGCGCGCCGACTGCGCGCAGGAAGTAAGCGGCAATCTCTTCGGCGGTCGAATTGATCTCACGATCAAAGGGCGGCAGGTCGTTGATGTTGCGATGATCCAGGTACTCCACCACCTTGCCGGTCGCCGCTTTCAGCTCAGAGAAATCAATCAGCATGCCGATGTGGTCTAGCTTTTGGCCCCGCGCGTGGACTTCGACCTTGTAGTTGTGGCCGTGCAGGTTGGCGCATTTGCCCACGTAATCGCGCAGGTAATGCGCCGACGAAAAGCTCATTTGGATCATGACTTCGTGCTGCATCGGCGGCGAGTATAGCACGCAGGAAAGTCGAAAGTTGAAAGTTCAAAGGCCAGCCGCTAAAGTGACGGCGCGTTCAACCATGAACAATTGACCTACAACCGACGACTTCTAACGCAACTTATGACACACAAAATCACCCTCATCCCCGGCGACGGCATCGGGCCGGAGATCACCGGCGCCGTCGTGCGCATCATCGAAGCCAGCGGCGTTGACATCGAATGGGAGAGCTACATCGCGGGGGCCGAGGCGCTCGCGCGCTTTGGCGATCCGCTGCCGGACGACGTGCTCGAATCCATCCGCCGCAACAAGGTCGCGCTCAAAGGCCCGCTGACCACACCGGTCGGCAAGGGTTTCGCCAGCGTCAACGTGCGGCTGCGCAAGACCCTGGACTTATACGCCAACCTGCGCCCGGTGCGCACGCTGCCCGCGATCAAGACGCCCTTTGGCGACCTCGATCTGGTCATCGTGCGCGAAAACACCGAAGGGCTTTACGCCGGCTTTGAACACATGGTCGTGCCCGGCGTGGCGCAAAGTTTGAAGATCATCACCGAAAAAGCCTCGACGCGCATCTCGCGTTTCGCTTTCGAACTCGCGCGCCGCGATGGCCGCAAGCGGATCACTTGCATCCACAAGGCCAACATCATGAAAGTCTCCGACGGCCTGTTTCTGGACTGCTTCCGCACGGTCGCGGAGCAATACCCGGAGATCCAAGCCGATGACCGCATCGTGGACAACGCCTGTATGCAACTGGTGATGAACCCGCAGCAATTCGACGTGCTGTTGCTGGAAAATCTTTATGGCGACATCGTTTCCGATTTGGCGGCCGGCTTGGTTGGCGGTCTGGGCGTAGTGCCGGGCGCAAACATCGGCGAACTGGGCGCGGTGTTTGAAGCCGTGCACGGCAGCGCACCCGATATTGCGGGGAAGAATCTGGCCAACCCGACAGCGCTATTGCAATCAGGGATTCAGATGTTGCGCTATCTGGGCGAACCTGTGGCAGCCAATTGGATTGAAAAGGCGCTGTTTCACACGCTCTCGTCAAAGAGCATTCGCACGCGCGATCTGGGCGGCACGGCGCATACGACGGAGTATACGGAAGCGATTGTGGCTTCGATGAAAGAGCTTGGGACCTGAGGCTGAAGCATTATGGAGATAGAAAACACCTTGTCAGTAAAACGCGTGGATCGGAGCGTCTTTTCGGTTAGCTCCGCCTTCGATGATTGCGCAGACGATGCGTATTGGTTGTCGTGCACGCCGCAGGAACGGCTAGAGCACGTCGAGCAATTACGCCGGATCAATTATGGCAACAGCGCTACCGCCAGACTTCAAAGAGTTCTTGAGCTTGCTCAACGCTAACGAGGTTCGCTACCTGCTCATTGGCGGTTACGCAGTGGGTTATCACGGCTATCCGCGTGCCACCGGAGATATGGACATCTGGCTTTACGTTCATCCGGACAACGCCAAACGAGTAGTAACAGCGTTGCGGCAGTTCGGCTTCAGCACGCCTGAATTATCGGAAAACCTGTTTCTCCAAGAGAAAAGCCTGGTGCGTATGGGGATGCCGCCGCTGAAAATTGAATTAACGACCTTCATTGATGGCGTTCTGTTCGACGAATGTTATGCCAACCGTGTGGTTGATTTCCTTGATGGGATAGAAGTCAGCTTGATCAGCCTGGAACATCTGAAGGTCAACAAGAAAGCCAGCGGCAGGTTTAAGGATTTGAACGACCTGGAGCATTTGCCTTAAGACGACAAGAGCAGCGCGGCGTTGCTTCAATTCGATCAACGGCGCGCTGCTTTACGGTGCGAACGTTTACTTGAAATTCGGATTCGGCGTCATAAACACCAGCAACGTCAGCCGCGTATCGCTGTTGTTTTTCACGCCGTGCACTGAGCCTGCCGGGGCGAAAACGATTTGCTGTTCGCCCAGTTCTGCCAACTCTTCATTCACCTGAAACGTGCCGCGCCCGTTCAGCACGTAATACAGCTTGTCTTCAGCCGCGTGCGCGTGCGCCTTTTGTTCTTGCCCAGGTTCGAGGCAATACACGTCGCAGAAAAAATTCCGCGTCTCAAACAGATTCAGCTTCTGCATCTTTTCGGCGGCAAAGCGCAGGTTGGCGAGCACGTCTTTATGTTCCATCGCAAATCCTCCATACAGCAACAGGCTTACGGCAACCTTATGGCAAAAGGGCAATGATGCGCACAGGCCCGCCCGTGCCGCCTTTGATCTTCATCGGCAACGCGATCAACGTTGCGCCGGTGGGCGGCACGCGTTCGAGAAAGGCGACGTTTTCCAGCCCGTAAATGTTCGCGCCGTTCAACACCTGGTGCGCAATGAAATCCTTGCTCTGGCCGTAATCCAGGCTGGCAGTGTCAATGCCGACGCCGCTGGGCTTGCGCTCTTTGGCCAGGAATTCGGCGGCCTCTTTTGAAATGCCGGGGAAGTGCAAATTGGCGGTATCGCCTTTTACAGCCGTGCCCAGATAGCGTTTTTTGTCCGGCCAGAATTGACCCCAGCCCGTTTGCACCAAGACGATGGTGTTGGCGGGCAGCGGGCCGTAATCCTTTTCCCAGGCGTTGATGTCGGCGACGGTCAGCCGGTAATCGCGGTCTCGTTCGCAGGCTTTGCGGATGTCGATTTTGCTGGCCGGGCCGATCAGCCGTTGCAACGGCAACTCATCCATTGACGCTTTGCCTGCGCCGAAATGGATGGGCGCGTCCACGTGTGTGCCGCCGTGTTCGCTGGCGCTGTAACGCGCCGCCGTATACCAATATCCACCTGACTGGGCTGCCGTCTGGCCCCAAGATTCTTTCTCCCATTTGAAGGGCTGCGCGGTCGGCCAATAGATGGTCTGTTCGTCGAAGTTGTAGGTCAGGTCTACGACTTTGGCAGTATTGATGGCTCCAGTTGGCGCGGCGGCAGGTGAAGCGCTGGGCTGCGTTTGATCGTGCGCGCCTCTGTCAGGCGCATTGGTCGTGCGGTTCAGCGCAAAGAGCGCCAGGCCGGTGACGAGCAAGCCGGCGACGAAGGCGAGCAGTATTTTGTGATGATGATGCATAACGATTTTCCCGATCACGCTTGCGGCACGGCCGTCCCGCGATACATCTCGGCCAGCAGGCGCGGCGATTTGGGCAGCAGAAAGCGGTCAAGTTCGGCGATGTCAAAACCCGCCTCAGCGATCAGCCGGTCAATGGGCCGGTTCATGTTGCACCCCACGCCGATGATTTTTTGCAGCGGGTTGAAGCGATCCTGTCGGCGCGCAACTGCCGGATCAGCGCTGCGCCCGTGTTCAAAGAAGATAAATTGCCCGGCCGATTTTAACACGCGGCGGATTTCAGCCAGTGCTGGCGCGGTGTTGGCGATGGAGCAAAGCGTGAGCGTCGAAACGACCGAATCGAACGAGTGATCTGCGAACGGCCAGCGGCCCTGCGCATCCAGTTGCAGCTTCGTCACCGGCAGCGGGCAGGCGGCGATACGGCGCGCGACACGCCCTTGCAGCATGTTTTCGGAATCGAAGACGGTCAGTTGTGTGACTGCATCAGGATAGTAGGGCAAATTCAAGCCCGTGCCGAAACCGATTTCGAGCGTCGAGCCGCGCGCGGGCGCAAGCGCGCGCCGCCGGTATTTGCCGAACTCCGGCGTGCCCAGCGTCCAATCGAGCAGGCAGGGGAAGATGAATTTTGCGTAGATGCCCATTGACCGCAACGATGGATTATTCCCCCGGAGTGGAATTGTTTTTCTTGTCGAGGTACATCTTGATACCTCCACCAATCATGATCAGGATTCCAAGCACAAACAGGGTTTCAAGCATCGGTAAGCTCCTTTCTGTGAATGTAGCAGGGTTATTGTTGACTGATTGACAGGCTAGCAGAGACGGCCATACTTGTCACCGATTCACCGGACACTGGCGGCCGGGCTGCCTGTCTGACGTGGACTATGGTTGAGCGGGCGATTACCAATCAAGGAGCGAGCGCCGATGACGACCGAACCTGATGGCGGGAAATGTGTAGCGTGCGACTTTGTCGCCGCAAATCCAGCCGGACGGTGTCCGCGTTGCAATCGTCCTTGGCAAACAACTCAACAGGTGCGCGGGCGTGGTGTCGCGTTGATCGTGCTGGGCGGCTTGCTGTCAGGTGGAATGGCATATCTGCTGCTGTGGATGGGCAGCGCCATGCATCCTGAGATCAGCAAAACGAGCAATTCGTTCACGAGCACACGCAGCGCTGCGGCCTTCATCTTCGTGATTCTCGGCGCTATCCTGGCGCTCGGAATAACGGGCTTTATCACAGGCGTCTGGCAGGTCGTGACCGGGCGGGTCAATCGGGCGCTAAGGATAATGCTGCTGGCAGAGGGCTTGCTGGTGCTGGCGCTGGCGCTGGCCTTCTATTTCAAAAGCTAGATCGGTTTTCACTTCGGTATACGAGAAAGAGGCGGGGAATCGTGTCAGTAGCCCGCGCGTAAGCAAGGGCTGCCTTGGCGTTGTACCCATTGAATCAAGGTACCCAATCTGAATGCAGCCCTTGCTTACGCGCGGGCTACTGACACTGACACACCGTACACCCAACTGAAAACCGACCTAAAGTCCGGCAGCGCGCGCGCCCCTTGTAGTAGCGAGTTTATGCGCTCCGGCCCGCTTCCAAAGCAACGAATAAATCCGTGACTACCAGGGGCAATGTCCCTAATCCAGTTCAAGCAGCCCTTTACTTTTTCAAGACCGTTGACCATCACCGTGCTATCTCAACAATCCCGCAGAGTCCCAATTTCAGAATGAATGTGTGGCTGAAAAAACTTGGGTGGCAGTTGTTGTGCTGGCCTGTTTGCTGAACTGGCCGGGCCGCGCGCAAACGTCTAAACCGTTGCTCAATCCTGCCGCCCCTGCGCTGAACGCCCGTGCGCCACGGCTTTTCGACGTGCGGCTGGAAACGAACAAAGGCGTCATCGTGATCGAAGTGCGCCGCGACTGGGCGCCGCTGGGGGCGGATCGTTTCTACAACCTGGTGCGCGCCGGTTATTACGACCAAGTGCGCTTCCACCGCATTCGCAAAGACACCTGGGCGCAATTCGGCATCAACGGCGATCCCAAAATCTCGAACGTCTGGCGTACGCAAACGATACCCGACGACCCGCCAGCGGGCATCTCAAACCAGCGCGGCACGGTCGCCTTTGCCTTCGCCGTGCCGCATGGCCGCACGACGCAGGTCTTCATCAATCTGCGCGACAATGCGGCGACGCATGACAAAGAGCCGTTTGTCCCGTTCGGCAAGGTCATCGAAGGTCTGGACGTGGCTGACAAACTCAATGCCGAATATGGCGAAACGGCGGGCGGCGGTATTCGTGGCGGCAAACAAGCGCCGCTCTTTGAGGGCGGCAATGCCTGGCTCAACCAAAACTTCCCACGGCTCGATTACATCGTTCGCGCCACGGTGGTGAAGCACAAATAACTGAAGAGTGTGCAAATAAACGACCTTGAACACAATAACAGGTTAGTCCTGGAAGGACTGCGCTCCCGGATTTATGCCCACACTTTCAAATAACTCAGAGGAAAACTATGTGTACTGACCGCAGGGAATTTTTGCGTTTGTCGGCGGCGGCGGCGGGCTTGGCTGTGTTTGAAGCGCCCGCATCCATTGCTCAAATGCGCCCGATCTCCGCAGGCGTCAAACCGATCGGCGACGACGAACGCCGCGCCCGCATCGCCCAAGCACAACGGCTGATGGTCGAAAACAAAATGGACGCCGTCTATCTCGAATCGGGATCGAGCCTGTTTTATTACACCGGCGTGCGCTGGGGGAACAGCGAACGGATGTTCGCGGCAGTGCTGCCGGCGCGCGGCGAGTTGGCCTGGATTACGCCGAAGTTTGAAGAAGCGCGCGCCCGCGAACTGATCCGCTTCGGCCACGACATTCGCGCGTGGGAAGAAGACGAAAGCCCATACCAAGTAGTCGCCGGCATTTTCAAAGATCGCGGCATCCGCGCGGGGCGCATCGGGATGGAAGAGCGCGTGCGCTTTTTCCTTTTCGACGGCATTCGACAAGCAGCGCGGCAACTCGAATACGTGAGCGCCGACCCGGTGACTGCCGGTTGCCGCATGATCAAATCGCCCGCCGAAATCGCTTTGCTGCAACGCGCCAACGACATCACCATCGAGGCTTTCAAAAACGCCGCCGCGACTTTGAAAGAAGGCATGACCCAATTCGAGTTCGGTGCGCAGGTGAGCGCGGCCTTTCGCGCGCTCGGCAGCTCCGGCTCGGCGTTGATCGGCTTCGGTCAATACACGGCTTTTCCGCACGGCAGCATTCAGCCGCAGAAATTGAAAGAAGGCGACGTAGTGCTGATGGACGGCGGCTGCGCGGTCGAAGGCTACCAATCCGACATCACACGCACCTTTGTTTTCGGCAAACCCACGCAGCGGCAACGCGACATCTGGAACCTCGAACGCAAAGCGCAGGACGCCGCGTTCGCTGCCGCGAAACCCGGCGCGACTTGCGAAGCGGTGGACGCCGCTGCGCGCAAGGTCATCGTGGATGCTGGCTTCGGTCCCGATTACAAAGTGCCCGGCCTGCCGCATCGCACCGGTCACGGCATCGGCCTCGACGGACACGAATGGACGAATTTTGTGCGCGGCAACAAAACTAAACTGCAACCCGGCATGTGTTTCAGCGATGAGCCGATGATTGCGATTTATGGCGAGTTCGGCATCCGATTGGAAGATTGTTTGTATATCACTGAAACCGGCGCAAAGATGTTCACGCCGCAAAGCCTTTCGATTGACCAACCCTTTGGCTGAGGAGCAATCGTAATGCGCCCTTGTGAGTCATTTGAGTCATTGCCCTAATTTCGTTCCAATCAACCTATCACCATACAAGACACTTTCTCACGGAAGACCTTAAATTTAGCTCGTAAACTAACTTTTTTCTGGCATCTTTTTGGCGAGCTACTGCTGGCGAACCTGGCGTTTCTGGCAGAAGCGAAAACTTTGAACAAACAAAGGAGCGTTCCAGTGAATAAACAATGGCCTAAACAGCCGCAGGTATTGAGTTGGTTTTTGTTTCTCTGTGTTTGGATGGCTTTTTGCGTCACGCAGACATCCGCGCAAGTCTCAACCACGGGCGAAATTCGTGGGACGGTGGTGGATGCCACTAATGCGCGCATCCCGAATGCCGAAGTCAAATTGATTGATGCGGCGACGGGTTCAGAAAAAGTGGCGCAGTCCGGCTCTGACGGCGGGTTCGTCTTTGTGCGTTTGCAATCGGGGCCTTACCGGTTGACCGTCGGCGCGCCGGGCTTTCAAAACACGGCCTACAACGTCGTTGTTGAAACTGCGCGCGTCGCCGACGTAACCATCCGCCTCACGCCGGGGGCTGTCACTGAAACCGTTGAAGTCAAAGACGCGGGCGTAACGCTGGAAACGTCTTCAAGCACTGTTTCGAACACCATCCGCAACGAAGCCTTGCAGGATTTGCCGCTGCCGGGCCGCGACGTCCTGAGCTTTGCGCTACTCACCGCAGGCGCGCAACGCGGCAGCAGTGACCGCAGCAGCACCTTCAATGGCCTGCCCAACGCCTCACTCAACATCACACTCGATGGCGTCAACAACAACTCGCAACGCTTCAAGAGCGGTGGCACCAGCAATTTCGTTTTTGCGCCGTTGCGCTTGGGCGCGATTGAAGAAGTCACGGTCAGCACGACGGGGATGGGCGCGGATGCCGGTGGCGAGGGCGCGATGCAAATGCGTTTTGTCACCAAACGCGGCACCAATCAATGGCACGGCAGCGTCGTCGAACAGTTCCGCAACGATGCGCTCAATGCGAACAACTGGTTCAATAACGCGCGCGGTATTCGCCGCCCTGTGCTGCGGCTAAATGAATTCGGCGGCAACATCGGCGGGCCGTTATGGAAGAACAAGCTGTTTTTCTTCATCAACTATGAACACCTGTTGCGCCCCAGCCAGAGTTCGGCCAGCAATCAAGTGCTTACCACTGAAGCGCAACGCGGCATCTTTCGTTATCTGGACACCAGCGGCGCTCAACGCACCGTCAATCTGTTTGACATCGCGCGCGCCAACAACTTTCCGACCGCGATTGACCCGACAGTCACCGGTTTGCTGACGCGAATGAATAACGCGGCTTCGGCAGGCACGTTGCTCACGTCGCCAACCGATTTGATTCGCAACTCGCTGACCTGGAATTTGCCGGGCGGGTTGGTCGAAAGCTATCCAACGGCGCGCCTCGATTATCAAATCACGCCCAACATCGCGTTCACCGGCACGTGGAATTTGCGCTGGCGCGACATCAAAGGTACGCAACCGTGGCCGGGGCCTGATTTCAAAGAGCAATCGCGCTTCCGCTCGACCTATTACATCGGCTCGACCGGTGTGAACTGGGCCATTACGCCGACGACTTTCAACGAATTCAAGTTCGGTGTGCAAAGCAACGTCGAGTTATTCAACGTCGGCGAAGACTTCGACAACTTTCAACTTGCGGGCAAGCTGCAACGCATCTCTCTTCCTTTGGGCATCCCGTCCATCGTGCGCAACAACCTGCCGATTCCGCGCAACAATCCGGTCTGGAACATCTATGACAATTTGAATTTGATTCGCGGCAAGCACACCTATTTGTTCGGCGGCTCCTATCGCAAAACGACCATGTGGGAAAGCATCTTCGGCGGGGCAGGCATTCCGACTTCCACGCTCGGCACAGTTGCTGCCGACCCGGTGACGGCGATTTTCAACACGACCACGCTGCCCGGCGTGCGCACGGTTGATTTGACCAACGCCTGGAATCTTTACGGCCTGTTGACCGGACGTTTGACCGACGTGCGCACCGACCGCCCCATTGACGAAAACGACAAGCAATACCGCGATCTAGCCCCGTTCGTGCGGCGCGAAAAACAGGTCGTGTGGGGCTTGTACTTTCAGGATTCTTGGCGCGTCAAACCATCGTTGACGCTCAACTATGGTTTGCGCTGGGAATTTTCCGGCGACATTCACAACACCAACGGCATTTACACGAACCCGACCGAAGAGCATTTGCTCGGCCCGTCGCGTTCGTTGTTCAAGCCGGGCACGCTGGACGGTGTGCGCGACCCGCAAATCTTTTTGCGCCCGCGCGTGTATGACCGCGATTACGTGAACCCCGCGCCGAATTTCGGCTTCGCCTGGAATCCGAAATTTGAAACGGGCTTGCTCAACAAAATCTTCGGCAACGGCAAAGGCGTGCTGCGCGGCGCAATGGGCGTGAATTATTACGACGAAGGCATGCTCGCGTTTCAGAGTTACGCGGGTGTCAATCCGGGGCTGACGCAATTTCTGACGCTGGTGCCGGGCGTCAACTTTGCGCCCGGTAGTTTGACGCTGGGTTCGACGTTGCCTGCGTTTGACACTTTCCCGACGCGCTTTGCGCCGCCGTTCGCGCAATCGCTGTTCACCTTCCGCAACGGGTTTAGCACGCTCGAACAAAACTTGCGCACGCCTTACGTCGTCAACTGGTCGTTCGGCATCCAGCGCGAATTCGGGCAAAAAACCGTGGTCGAGGCGCGTTACGTAGGCAACAAAGCCAGCCGCATCTGGCGCGCTTATGACTTGAACGAAGTGAACATTTTCGAGAACGGCTTTTTGCAGGAATTCACCAATGCGCAACGCAATCTGCAAATCAGCCAGACTGCTGGCGTAGCCAACTTCGCCAATCGCGGTTTGCCCGGACAAGTCGCGTTGCCGATTTTTGAAGCCGCCTTTGGCGCGCGCGGCGGACAAGCCGCGTTGCCCGCCGGGTCGTCGTTTACCAACGGAACCTTTGTCACGCTGTTGCAGCAAGGACAAGCGGGCGGGTTGGCGCGCTCACTGGCCGCATCGCCACTGTATTTGTGTCGTATGGCCGGCAACACGTTCTCACCTTGCGCCGGGCTGGGTTACAGCGCAGCCGGGCCTTACGCTAGCAATTTCTTTCAGGCGAATCCCTTCGCCGCCGGACAGGCGCTCAACCTCGTGAGCGATATTTCGAATTCGAGTTACAACGGATTGCAACTCGAAGTGAAGCGGGCGTTGTCACACGGCTTGATGCTGTCGGCCAATTACACCTGGAGCAAATCGCTGGGCGATCTCTTTGCCGAATCGGCAACGTCGTTCCGCAACTTCACCACGCATCGCAATCGCGCGCTCGACAAGGGGCCGTCAGTCTTCGACATCCGCCACGTCTTTCAGGTGTATGGGAATTACGATCTGCCCTTCGGCAAAGGCCATCGCTTGTCGGGTAATTCCTTCGTGAACGGTTTCATCGGCGACTGGTCGGTGTCGGTGATTGCGCGTTTGCAATCAGGCCGCCCGTTCCGCCTGGCGAGCGGTTTCAACACGGTCACGGGACAGGATTCCGGCGTCATTCTCAATGGCGTCACAGTCAAACAACTGCAAGAGCAATTGACGATTCGTTCCGGCCCGCAACGCAATATCAGCTTCGTCGGCACGAATCTCGTCGCCGCCGATGGCCGCGCGAATCCGGGCGTCATCGGCACGCCTACGACGCCCGGGCAGTTCGGGCAGTTTGTGTATTTGTACGGCCCGCGCTTCACGATGTTCGACGCCGCGCTACGTAAGGATATTTCGCTGACTGAACGCATCAAGATGACGCTCTTCGCCGAATTCATCAACGCCCTCAACCATCCGGTCTTCTCGGTTGGCGGGCAAGGCGCAGACGTGAACATCAACGCGACGACCTTCGGGCAAACCACCGCGCTGGCGCTTGATCCGCGCAATATTCAGTTCCGACTACAGGTGCGGTTCTAACTCGAATTTCACTTGAAGCGTACTGTGGAGCAGGTTCCAAACCTGCTCCACAGCTACGATTGCGGACTTTCTATGCGCTCTCTTCTATTCATTCTCGCACTCACGCTCACCCTCGCCGCGCAGACGCCCGCCACGCAAATTGACGCCAAGCTGCTCAACGCCTTGCAATGGCGCTCCATCGGCCCTGCGATGTTCGGTGGCCGCGTAGCCGATGTCGCAGGCGTGCCCGGCAATCCCAACCTGCTTTTCGTCGGGCATTCATCCGGCGGTTTGTTCAAATCCACCAACGGCGGCATCACATTTGAATCGGTCTTCAACGATGGCAACACACTGTCCGTCGGCGCGCTTGCCATAGCACCGGATAACCCTGATGTGATTTACGTCGGCACGGGCGAAGGTGCGGTGCGCAACAGCATTTCGTTCGGCGACGGCATTTATAAAACCACCGACGGCGGCAA
Source organism: Acidobacteriota bacterium (assembly GCA_031418175.1). GTDB lineage: Bacteria > Acidobacteriota > Blastocatellia > RBC074 > RBC074 > JACPYM01. The sequence continues at coordinate 14,102 of JANOWX010000865.1, forward strand.
GACATGGCGGCATCTGGGTTTGAAAGACAGCGAACGGTTTGCGCGCATCGTCATTCATCCGACGAACTCGCAAATCGTCATCGCCGCTGCGATGGGACACGCGTTCGGGCCGAATGAAGAGCGCGGCATCTTTCGTTCGACCGACGGCGGCGCGACGTGGCAGCGCACGCTGTTCGTCAACGCGACGACCGGCGCGAGCGATGTCGCTATTGACCCAAACGACCCGAGCATCGTTTACGCCGGGATGTACGATTACCTGCGCCAGCCCTGGCACTTTCGCAGCGGCGGCGTGGGCAGCGGCGTCTATCGTTCGAGCGATGGCGGCGTCACGTGGACGAAGCTAACCGACCCGGCCTTGAAGAACGGCTTGCCCGGCGCAAAGCTCATCGGACGCAGCGGCCTTGCCGTCAGCCGCAGCAATCCGAACGTCGTGTACGCCCTGATCGAAGCGCAGGAAGAGGGCATGCTGTGGCGTTCGAGTGATCGCGGCAAGACATGGCAAATGGTCAGCAATGACAGGCGCATCAACAACCGTCCATTCTATTACACGCAAGTGCGCGTAGACCCGGCGGACGAAAATCGCGTTTACACGCTGGCTGGTTCGTTCAATGTCTCGACCGACGGCGGGCGCACGTTTCATCAGACGCCTGGCGCGAATATGTTCGGCGATCATCACGCGCTGTGGATTGATCCGACGAATCCGCGCCGCTTGCTGTGTGGCACCGACGGCGGCTTTTTCATCTCGAACGATCAGGCTGCGCGCTGGGATTTCGTCAACAACATGCCGATGGCGCAGCCTTATCACGTCGGCCTGGATATGGCCGAGCCGTACAACGTGCTCGGCGGATTTCAGGATCATGAAATCTGGCGCGGGCCGAACGAACGCTGGAATCAAGTCGGCGTGCGCGAAGGCGATTGGCGGCGGCTGCGTTATATGGCCGACGGGATGTATACCGTCGCCGACCCGCGCGACCCGAACATCGTGTATTTCAACGGCCATTTCGGCGACATCACGCGCATAGACGTGCGCACGGGCGAAGAGCGCTACATTCAACCTTATCCGCCCGGCCCATCGGGCGAGAGCGCAGGCGCGAATCAATATCGTTTCAACTGGAACTCGCCCGTGCTGATGTCGCCGAGCGATCCTGATGTGCTGTATTACGGCGGCAACGTGCTGTTCAAGACGACGAACGGCGGCGCTGCGTGGACGATCATCAGCCCCGATCTGACGACGAACAATCCCGACAAACAAAAGCTGAGCGGCGGGCCGATCAATTTTGATAACACGCGCGCCGAATATCACTGCACGATCATCGCGCTCGCCGAAAGCCCGCGCGACCGCAATGTCTTATGGGCAGGAACTGACGACGGCAACGTGCAACTCACGCGCGATGGCGGCAAAACGTGGACGAACGTGATTGCGAACATAAAGGGCGCGCCCGCCAACGGCTGGGTTCCGGCGATTCACGCTTCGCACACCGAAGCGGGGACGGCGTATGTGGCAATTGACCAACACCGGCTGAATGATTTTGCGTCGTATGCGTTCGTGACGAACGATTATGGCAAGACGTGGCGGCGGATTTCGGACGGCTTGCGCGGTTATGTTCACATCGTAGCCGAAGACCCGAAAGAACCGAATCTGCTTTATGCCGGAACGGAACTCGGCATCTTCGCTTCGTTTGATCGCGGCGCGCACTGGACGGATTTGCGGCTGGGATTGCCGCCGCTCTCGGTCGTAGATTTGAAGGTGCATCCGCGCGACAACGACCTGGTAATCGCCACGCATGCGCGCGGCTTTTACATCCTCGACGATGCGACGCCGCTGCAACAACTGGCGCGCGCGATGAAAAAGCCCGTCGCGTTGTTCAAGCCGATGCGCGCGACGCGCTACACGCCCGCGAGCGATACGAGCGTGCTTGGCAATCGTGTCTGGGTCGCGCGCAACAAGCCATATGGCGCGATCATCAACTACTGGCTGAAAGAGCCAGGCGCAGTTGAGTTGAGCATTCACGACGCAGCGGGCACGCTCGTGCGCAAGCTGAATGGCACGCGGCAGGCAGGCCTGAATCGCGTCGTGTGGGATTTGGAAGAAGCTGCGTGCGAAAACACGGCAGCACAAAACGCTGGTCGCCGAGCGCGCGCTGATGGCGGCAACGGCGTGCGCGTGTTGCCGGGCGAATACAAAGTGCGGATGACCGCCGCCGGGCAAACCGTCGAAGAGACATTCACCGTGCGCCTCGATCCGCGCGTCACGACCAATCAAGCCGACCTCGAATTGCAATTGCGTGACAACCGCAAGCTCGCCGCGATGCAATGCGCGATTGCAGGCGCGCTCAATCAACTGCAATCGCTCGACGCGCAATTGAGCAAGCTCGCGTCATCCACAGATGCCACGATCAAAACCGAAGCGGCAGCGTTGCAAAGCGAACTGAAAGCGATTGCGAATGGGATGGGCGGCGACCCGCGCAATCCCGATCATCCGAACCTGCGCGGCAAATTGAATTGGCTGGTGATTCAAGTCGGCGGTTACAGCGGGCGTCCGACCGATGCGCAGCTTGCATGGATTGCTCGTTACCAAAGCCAGTTTGATGAATTGCAGGCGCGCTTCGTCACGGCACGGCGCGAGCAGTTGGCGAAGCTGAATGGCAAACTGAAAGCGGCGAACCTGCCGCCCATCAATTGAGCGGAGGCAAATCTGATGAGTCAGAAAATAAATCGGCGGGGTTTCCTGAAAACCGCGTCTGCGGCTGGCATTGCTGCTCATTCGCAACAGGCCACACACGCAGCAGGACAAACGTCCGGCCCCACCCGTTTGAGCATCGGCACGACAGCGTACACGCCCGTGCGCGATTATCCGCTGCGTCCCAAGCGCGGCCATGAAGTGCGCGTGAAAGATCGTTTCTGGGCGCCTAAGATTCGCACCAACGCCGAAGTGACGATTCCGTTTCAAGTGCAGAAGCGCGCGCAAGATGACCGCGAGTTCAGCCTGAACGTGCTCGAAGCCGCGCTCATATCGTTGCAAACACATCCTGACACGACGCTGGCTGCGCAAGTAGAAAAACGGTTTCGTTCGCTGTTGTCGCAACCGTGGCGCGACAATCTCAACTTTGAAGTCGCGGCGGTGTATTTTTACGCAACCGGCAAACGCGATTTGCTGGAGCAAGCCAGCAAAGCCGCCGACGCGCTTTACGAAGATTTCAAAACCACCCACCCGCCGTTTTCTGGCGGCGAACGCGATGCGCTCAATTGTGTGCAACTCTATCGCGCGTCGGGCGACAAAAAACATCTCAATCTTGCCAAACACTATCTCGATATTCGCGGTCTGGAAAACTCCGTCAACCGCAGCCGCCACAATCAATCGTACAAACCGGTGCTGGAACAGAGCGAAGCCGTAGGCCACGCGGTGAACGGCATCACGCTGATGGTCTCGCTCGCCGATGTAGGTGTGCTGACGGGGCTGCGCGAATACTTCAACGCCGCAGAGCGTATGTGGACGGATATTGTCGAACGCAAGCTGTACGTCACCGGCGGCGCAGGCTCGACGGGCAATGAAGGCTTCGGCGCGCCGTACTCACTGCCGAACATTTCCGCGTATGCCGAGACGTGCGCGGTGTTGATGTTCATCACGTTCAACCATCGGCTGTTTCTGGCGTCGGGCGACGGCAAGTACATAGACGTGATGGAACGCGGCATGTACAACAACACGCTATCGGGCGTCTCGGTGGCAGGCGACCGCTACTTTTATGTCAACCGTCTGGCGAGTGCGGGCGACGGGCGCGACACCCGCTGGGAACGCGCTTCGTTGGAATGCTGTCCGCCGAACCTCGTGCGCTTTCTCGCCGCGATGCCGGGCTTCGTTTACGCGCAGGACAAGCAGGACGCCGTTTACGTGAATTTGTATTTGTCGAGCGAGGCGACGTTTCGCATTGGTGGGAAAGACCTCGCGCTCGCGGTCGAAAGCGAAATGCCCTGGGGCGGCAAATCAAACATCACCGTCGCAACGCAGCAGCCTGTCAATGGCGCAATCAAACTGCGCATCCCGTGTTGGGCGCGCAACAGCGTGGCACCGGGTACGCTGTACCGCTATCAAAGCAAGCTCGACCAACAGCCCAGCGTATCGGTCAACGGCAAAGCCATCAGCGCAATTCCTGATCGCACGGGCTACGTCACGATTGAACGAACGTGGCAGAGCGGCGACCGCATCGAGATCGAATTCCCCTTCGCCGTGCGCCAGGTCGTCACCGATGCACGCGTGCGCGAGAATCGCGGTCGTGTCGCCATCGAACGCGGGCCGATTGTGTATTGCGTCGAATGGCCTGAATCGCCGGATGGTCGCGCGCTCGACTTGATGCTTGACACGGCGAGCGAAATCAAGCCCTCGTTTGATGAATCGTTATTCGGCGGCGCGACCGTGATTTCGGCACAAGCGCGACGAATATCGAATCCAGCCTTGCCGCCACAACCGATCAAGCTGATTCCGTATCACCTCTGGGCCAATCGTGGCGCAGGAGAAATGACCGTGTGGCTGCCAACGCGCGAGTACGAGCCGGGCGACATTGGCCCGGCGGGCGGATTCATCTTCTACAAAAATCCCAATGCCGCCGCCGATGGCTGGCGCTATCTGGAGGCCGCGCCCGTTGATCAAAGTGGCGGCGCGAAGTGGGGCTGCTTTCGCCGTGCGCTGGACAGAGCACGCGGAACGGCGGTGGGCACGGGTAAGAAAAACACCGAAGAGATGCTCGCCGCCTGTGTGGAACGCGGCATGGCAGCGGATCTGTGCGCCAATTACAGCTTAAATGGCGTGCGTGGCTGGTTCTTGCCATCGCGTGACGAACTGGCATTGATGTATCGCAACCTGAAGGCGACGGGCGTCGCAGACTTTCGCGATGAAGGGCTGGCCGACAATTGTAGCTACTGGAGTTCGTCGCAAGTGACGGCGGATATGGCGCACCATATTGATTTCCCTGATGCTGGCCGCGACCACTACGACGATAAAGATTTTCCGCGCCGCGTGCGTGCGATTCGCGCGTTCTGATTGATGCTCAACGAATCACCAAGACTATGAAACGATTGATCTCATTATTATCACTCCTTTGTTGGCTGGCCTTTGCCAGTGCGGCACAAACCACCGAGTCACGATTAGGCGACGTGCTGCGCGAAGGCTTTCAATATCGCAACCTCGGCCCCTTTCGCGTCGGCGGTTGGGTGTCGGACATCGCCGTGCCGGAAACGCCCGCGAAGGCGCATCTGTATACGTTTTATGTCGCGGCGCGGCACGGCGGCGTGTTCAAGACGACGAACAACGGGACTACGTTTGAGCCGGTCTTCGACAATCAAAACGTAGCCGCTGTCGGCGCGCTCGCCGTTGCGCCGACGAATGAAAACATCGTCTGGGTCGGCACGGGCGACAATTCGTGCGCGCGTTCGGCGTACTGGGGCGACGGCGTTTACAAATCCACCGACGCGGGCAAGACGTGGCAAAACATGGGCTTGCGCGACACCCATCACATCACGCGCATCGTCACGCATCCGACCAACGCCGACATCGTTTACGTTGCCGCGATGGGGCATCTTTACACGACGAACGAAGAGCGCGGCGTATTCAAAACCACGGACGGCGGCAAGACATGGAAGAAGGTTTTGTACGTCAACGACCGTACGGGCGCGATTGATCTAGTGCTGAGCCGCAACGATCCAAACACATTGTATGCCGCCGCGTATGACCTCAAACGCGATCCGTGGCGGATCGTGGACGGCGGCGCGGGCAGCGGGATTTACAAGACGACAGACGGCGGCGCGAATTGGAAAAAGCTCGAAAATGGCTTGCCCACCGGCACGATTGGGCGCATCGGCCTTGATCTGTTTCAGAAGAATCCGAACATCCTGTATGCCGTCGTTGACAACCGCAATCTGCGACAGGGTTCACAACAAATCATCAGCGGCGAGGTCTATCGCACCGATGACGCAGGCGTTTCGTGGCGCAAAGTGAGCGCCGATAAGGACGATGTGAGCCGCAAATCCGGCTATGCGTTCAATATCCTGCGCGTCCATCCTGCCGATCCTGATCGCGTATTCATCACGGGTTCCAACTTGATCGAGACTACCGACGGCGGCAAGACGTGGATTGGATTGGCGGCGGGAGGCTTTCAGCAACAGAGCTATCGCCCGTTCCGCCGCGCGTTCGGCGATTTCCGCGTGCTGTGGATTGATCCGCAAAATCCCGAACGAATGATGGCGGGTTCCGACGGCGGCGTTTACGTTTCGTATGACGGCGCGAAGACCTGCGATCACTTGAACAATTTGCCGCTCGGCGAGGTTTACGCGCTGACGGTGGATCTGGCCGAGCCGTACAACATCTACGCCGGTTTGCAGGATCACGAATCGTGGCGCGGCCCCAGCAACGGCTGGTCGGGCAGCATCGGCATCGAAGACTGGACGACGACGGGCATCGGCGATGGGATGTATAACCAAGTTGACCCGACCGACAACCGCTGGGTCTACAACACGCAGGAATTCGGACGCGCCGCGCGCTTCGATCAAAAGACGCGCGAACGCAAAGTGATTGCGCCAACGCGGAAGCAAGATCAACCGATACTCCGATTCAATTGGGTCGCGCCGCTGCGCCTATCGCCGCACGATCCGAAGACGCTGTATGCCGGCGCGCAAGTGTTGTTTCGTTCGACGGATCGCGGCGACACTTGGCAGGAAATCAGCCCCGATTTGACGACGAACGATGCGAACAAAATCAGCCCGCCCGGCGCCGCGATTCAGCATTGCACGATCACGACGATTGCCGAATCGCCCAAACAAGCCGGCGTAATTTGGGTCGGCACGGATGACGGCAAAGTGCAGGTCACGAAAGACGCGGGCGCGAACTGGTTCGACGCGACGAAAGCCATTGCGCAAGTCGGCGGGACGCCAGCAGAGGTAGAAGCTGCCTGGACGAATCGCGTCTTTGCTTCGCACTTTCAGGCAAGCACGGCTTACGTCGCCAAGTCGCGGCATCGGCAGGATGACTTTCGCGCGTTCCTTTTCAAGACGACCGATTTCGGCGCGACGTGGACGGCGATCAATAACAATTTGCCCGCGCGTCCGATCAATGTGGTTTGGGAAGACAACGTGAATTTTGATTTGCTTTTCGTCGGCAACGATATGGGCGTTTATGTTTCGCTGGACGGCGGCAAGGTCTGGGCAGCGCTGAAAGGCAATATGCCCGTTGTTGCCGTGCATGATTTGATCGTTCATCCGCGCGAAGGCGATCTGGTCGTCGGCACGTATGGACGCGGCATCTGGGTGACGGACATCACGCCGCTACGCGAAATGCAGAAGGCGTTGCAAAGCAGCGAGGCATACCTGTTTGCGATTGAGCCGAAAGCACGACGCCGCGAAGGCGCACTCGGCAACTATCGGTTGTACGGCGACCGGCTGGCTGTAACGCCGAACGAGCCGAACGGGTTGACGTTTGTCTATTACCTGAAAGAAGCCGCGCCAGACAAAGTTACGTTGACGCTTACCGATGCCAGCGGCAAGACGATTCGCACGCTGGACGGCGCAACCAAAGCAGGTTTGAATCGCGTCGTGTTGCCGCTGAGCGATTTCGGGCAGCAGTTCGGCGGCGGCGGTCGTGGGCCGAATGTGACGCCGCTTGCATCGGGCGAATACACGGTGACGTTGCAAGCAAGCGGCAAGCAATTCACGCAGAAGGCGCGCGTGCTGGCAGCCAACGCTCCATAAACAGCGTTCACGTCATTCTCAAATGACCGCGGCCTGCGCAAATGAATGGTATGCTTACCAGGAAAAGGAGATTTCGTGATGAGTACGCTAACGAAAACCAAACCTGCCACGCGGCGCAATCGCACGACGCCACCTATTTCAGTCAACCCGGCACGGATGAGCGGGCAATCCGTCATCGGCACGAGTCGCGTGCCGGTGGGTGTGCTGCTCGATTATGTAGACCGTGAGGTGTTGCGGCGAGATTTTCCTTCGCTCAGCGCCGACGCGCTCGAAAGTGCCATCCGGTATTTGAAGGATATGGGCGAGGACGGTGCGTTAGGTGAGCCTGTCAATTACTGATGAAAGTTCTGCTTGATGAGAATGTGCCGGAGACGTTGACGCCTGCCTTTGATCGCTTCGAGACCTTGCACCTCAACGCACTGGGCTGGGCTGGCAGGGGAAACAAAACGGCGAGTTATTGCTGGCGGCGCAGGAAGCCGGATTCACTGCACTGGTGACTACCGACGTGAATCTTTACAACCAGCAAAAGGCGCGCTTGCATGGGCTGGCGCTCATCGTTTTGCGCGTTTTCTCGAATGCTCCGGCGGGCATTCTTCCTTTAGTGTCGGCGGCGCAAGACTTGCTCGCGGTGATGGCGGCGGGCGACATCAAGTACCTATAGAGGGGTAATCAGAAATTCAAAACCACCTTGTAAAGCCTATGAAATAAGGACTTACGGGCAGCAAATTTGATAGATGGCAACACTTAAAAACCGCTCTGTAACGTGTGGCCTGTCAAGGCTTTACGAAGCCGTCGGAATTTCTGATTACCCTCTATACATTGACCCGCGCCTGCGCGCGCGACCAGCGACAGCGACGCGGCGAATTTGCCAACTGATGGGGAGTCGAAGAAAGCCACAAAGGCGAACGGCAATGAACCGTTGCCGCCGGTGTGCCATACACGCCTCTTTGGCAGCGGTTCCCAGCAGGCAACCAGTCTGCCAAACCCTGAAGCAAGCGCAGCCCCGAATGCCCGCAGTCAGTCAACCAAACTGTATCAGAACAGGAAACACCTATGAACACCCGCTTTCGCAGCATGCTCTTCACGTTCGTATTACTGGGCGCGCTCGTCCCACAACTCAACGCCCAACGCGGCGGCGGTCAGCCACCCCAAACTCAACAGCAAATTGAAATGACCGACGGCCCGACCATCCTCAACAGCGTGGATGTCAGCCGCTTGCAATTCCGCTACGTCGGCCCGCCCGGCAATCGCGTGTCCGCCGTCGTCAGCCCGCCGGGCAACAAGCAGGTTTATTACGCAGGCGCGGCGTCGGGCGGCGTCTTCAAATCCACCGACGGCGGCGTGGTGTGGAAGCCCGTCTTCGACAAACAGCAATCGCAATCCATCGGCGCGCTGGCCGTCGCTCCATCGAATCACGAAATCGTCTGGGCAGGCACGGGTGAGAGTTGGGTGCGCAGCGGCATCTCCATCGGCGACGGCGTGTATAAATCCACCGACGGCGGCGCAACGTGGCAACGGATGGGCTTGGAAGCGACGGGCCGCATCTCGCGCGTCATCATTCATCCGACCAACCCGGACATCGTTTATGTAGGCGCGGTCGGGCACGGTTACGGCCCGCAAAAAGAGCGCGGCGTCTATCGCACGAAAGACGGCGGCAAGACGTGGGAGCAGACGCTGTTCGTCAACGAGAACACAGGCGTGTCAGAGATCGCGATGGATCCGTCGAATCCGAACATCCTGTTTGCCGGGACGTGGGAGTTCGTGATTACCACCTGGGGGAAATACAGCGGCGGCACGGGCAGCGGCGTGTTCAAATCTACCGACGGCGGCACGACTTGGAAACGCTTGACGCCTGCGCAGGGCTTGCCCGAATCACCGCTCGGCAAAATTGCCGTAGCCATTGCGCCGAGCAATCCGCAACGGGTTTATGCGTTGATCGAAACCGGCTGGAACGGCAAAGGTTCGCTCTGGCGTTCGGAAGACGGCGGCGAGCAATGGAAGGTCGTCAATTACAGCCACATCCTGGCCGAGCGTCCGCACTATTACACGCGGATGTTGATCTCGCCGAAAAATCAGGACGAAGTTTACTTTCCGAATAACACGATGGTCGTTTCGATGGATGGCGGACAGACGGCGCGCGGCATTCAATGGGGCGGCGACAATCACGATATGTGGGCCGACCCGACCGATACCGACCGCATGATGATCGGCAATGACGGTGGCGTGATGATTACGACCAATCATGGCCAGCAATGGTCGCGCGTCACCTTGCCCATCGCGCAGATGTATCACGTCGCCGCCGACAACGCCGTGCCATACGGCTTGCACGGCAGCGAGCAGGACAAGTCTTCGACGCGTGGCGCGGGTGCGAGCCTGGGCGGCAACATTACGTGGCAACGCACGGCGGGTTGCGAATCGGGCTTTGCGATTCCCGACCCGAAAAATCCGAATATCATTTGGGGCACTTGTTACGCGGGCGGCGTCGAACGCCACGACGTGCGCACGGGCGTGACGCGCTCGGTGGATGTGTGGCCGGAGAAGTTTTTGGACGCGCCCGCGAATGTTTCCAAGTACCGCTGGAACTGGACGCACGTGGTTTACATCTCGCCGCACGACAGCAACACCGTCTATGTCGGCAGCCAATATCTGCACGTCACGACGAACGCGGGACAAAGCTGGAAGATCATCAGCCCCGACCTGACGACCGACGACAAGAGCAAGCAAGGCCCATCGGGCGGACTCACGCACGACAACCTCGGCGTAGAGGAATGCTGCACGATCTTTGCGATGGCCGAAGCGCCGCAGGAAAAAGGCGTGTTGTGGATCGGCTCGAACGACGGCATCGTCAGCCTCTCGCGCGACGGCGGCAAGACTTGGCAGAAAGATTTGACCGCCAACGTGCCGGGCTTTTTGAAGCAGGGTTCGATCAACAACATCGAAGCCTCACGGCACGCACGCGGCACGGCTTACATTTCGGTGGACGGCCATCAGGTCAACAACCGCGACCCGCACATTTACAAGACGACCGATTACGGCAAGACGTGGAAGGCATTGGGCAGCGGCATTCCCAAATCGGTCTTCAGCTACGTGCGCGTCGTGCGCGAAGACCCGAAAGTGCCAGGCTTGTTGTATGCCGGAACCGAGAACGGCCTGTATGTTTCGCACGACGACGGCGCGACGTGGCAATCGTTGCAACTCAATCTGCCACACGTCGGCATATCGTGGATCGAGATTCAACCGGCGTATAACGACTTGGTGATCGGCACGTCCGGGCGCGGCTTTTACATCCTCGACGACCTAACGCCGATTCAAAAAGCACGGCCTGAAATCAACAACACCGTAGCGACGTTGTTTGAACCGCGCGCGACATATCGGCTGATCTCGCGCCCGCCTGGCTTTATGAATACGCCGATTGGCTTTGGCGGTTTTGGCGGCGGCGGTTTTGGTGGCGGTGGTTTTGGTGGCGGCGGCGAAGGCGGCGGCGGCGAAGCGGCGGCTCCGGCTGGCGGTGCGCGTCCTGGTGCGCCTGCGCAAGGCGGTGCGGCGGTTCCCGGTGGTGCTGCGCAAGGCGGACGCGGTGGCGCTGGACAAGGTGGCGACGGTGGACAAGGCGGACGCGGCGGCGGTGCGCCCGTCAATCCCGCGACGGCAGGCGGCGGCACGGCGGGCGAAGTCATTCGCAACTTCCCGACCGGCGCTTACCTGCAATACTTTTTGAAAGCAGCCGGGCCGGCGACGCTCACGATCACCAGCGCCGAAGGCCGTTTCGTCAATAAGCTCAGCGCCAACGGCCAAGCAGGAATAAACAACCTGAGTTGGAATTTGCGCTACGCGCAAGGCCCGCGCGCCGTCGAGTTGCGCACCACGCCCGCGAGCTATCCGCAAGTCTGGCAGGAGCCGCGCTTTCAAGGCCGCCAAACGCGCGGCGTCGTACATTACGGCATTCAACCGCCGCAATCGCCGCTGATGGCCGGCCCCGGTCTTTACACCGTCGAATTGGAAGCGGGCGGCACGAAGGTCAAGCAACAACTTCGTCTGATAGCCGACCCCAACGTCGGCGCGCCCGACGCCGCAGTCAAAGAGGGCGTAGACATGTGCCTGACGCTGACCGACGAAACCAATCTCGCCGTAGACGCCATCAACCAGATCGAACGCATCCGCAAACAACTCGAAGACCTGAAAGGCAGCGACGCCCAGATGCAGCAGGCGCGCGCGCTTGATCAAAAACTGAAAGCCGTCGAAGACCTCTTGCTGCAACCCGTCGCGCACGAGAACGACCCGAAGTCGTACCGCGAACCGATGACGATTTATTTCCACTACCTGCATTTGTTGGGGCAGGTCGGCAACGGCGCAGGAGATATGGCGGGCAATCCCGGCTTCAAGCCGACCGATCAAAGCAAGGAGTTTCACGTCATTTTGAAAAAACGGCTGGACGATGCGCTGGCGAAGTTGAAGACGGTGTTGGATACGGATGTGGCGCGGTTCAATCAGACGAGCGGCGTGCAGTTAGAGGTGGCGGCGAAGCCGTAGCGGGTGTGCGCGCGTATGCTTTGTGCCGTCGCGGAGCATACGCGCGCGGTTGGAATTACGAATGGAGCCAATCCTTCCCAATCGTGACAAGGCCTTCGTGCCCAGCGAAAAGCTGGCGGGCTATTTGCTGTCTGAAACACATCCAGTGGGTGGGCCAAAAGCAACGTTCTTTCGCAGGCACGGGTTTGATGATGCGAATGTCGCCGAGCTTGAAGCACAGTTGCTTGACCTTGCTCGAACAGCGCCTATCGTTCAAATCTTGCAAAACCCATACGGAACGAAGTACGTTCTGGACGGCCGTGTGCTGTGTCCATCCGGCGTGCAGCTTTCACTTCGCACGGTTTGGATTATCGAAACCTCTGACGAGCGGCCACGCTTTGTCACCGCGTTTCCGCATTGAGGTAACAAGATGATTCAAGAACTTGATTCCGTAGTGCTGACCCGCGACTTACCGGAACACGGTTTGACCGCTGGCGATGTGGGCGCGGTCGTGCATTGTTATGCGGATGGCCCGGCGTATGAGGTTGAGTTTGTTGCAGGCTCAGGCCACACGGTTGCGCTGGTCACAGCGACTGAAAACGACATTCGCCAAATTCAAGCCAGGGAGATCATGCATGTGCGTGCGTTGGCGGCGTAGGCCGGAGGTAAACGAAATAATCTGATGAGCCTGTTATTGACGCAAATTGAAATCCCCGCTGAGACGGCAGCACTGTTGGGACGCAACGCGGCTGCTCGCCATTTGCCGCTGGCGGAATACTTGCGCGTAATAGCCGAGACCGACCGCCGCAAGCGTTGACCTTCGACGAAATCCTTGCGCCGTTCAGCGCCGAAGTCACCGCCAGCGGCATCACGGATGAAGAACTCGACGACCTTATTCAAACCGCGCGCGGCGAAGTTTGCGTTAAAACAAGCGAGTCAGAAGCGAAGCCCAGGCGCTCATTCCTGCAAACCGCTCGTTCGCTCGAACTGGAAGGCCCCGCTGACTGGTCGGCCAGGATAGGGCGGCAATGAGTTTCGCACTATCCTCAAAAAGCGGCTGCATGGTGCGCTGGCGAAATTGAAGACGGTGCTGGATGCGGACGTGGTGCGGTTCAATCAAACGAGCGGCGTGCAGGTGAGCGTGGACGCGAAGCCTTAGCGGACAGATGCGTTGGGTAACCTTTGACTGAGAGACTGGGATTAGGCGGTTGTGCGGCAAATGCTGTATAAGCTCTTTTTGAGCGAGCAGACGCCTAATCCCATGTTTTTCCTCAAGAATTGATATGAAGGAACGAGCACCCCAAAACAGAACACTGACTTGCAGCGGCTCTGAACTCACGGGGTTTTCTACGGACCTTTTGCGTCTACCCGTCCCCACACGTCCTGAGGTGATCACCAACCGGATCGTCCACCAAGATTTTCATGAGGCTCGCCACTTTCTTCCACCGACATTTGCCGACCTCGTAATTCTCGATCCGCCATACAATCTGACCAAGAACTACAACGGCCACGTTTTCCACTCGAAGGACGCCGATGCCTACACGGCTTGGTTTGAAGATGTTGTATCGTCGCTAATGCCCCTGCTCCGGCCAACAGCAACTGTCTACGCTTGTAGCGATTGGCAAACCTCCACGCTTGTATTTCCGGTTCTCGACAAGTATTTCCGCGTCCGAAATCGAATTACTTGGGAGCGAGAAAAAGGACGCGGAGCCAAAGCAAACTGGAAGAACAACACAGAGGATATTTGGTTCTGCTCGGTCAGTGAAGACTATTATTTTGATGTCGAGTCCGTGAAACTGAAAAGGCGTGTCATCGCGCCGTACCGTACCCATAACGGAGAACCGAAGGATTGGGAAGAATCTGAGAACGGAAATTACCGACTTACTCATCCTTCAAACATTTGGTCGGATATTACCGTGCCGTTCTGGTCCATGTCGGAGAACACTGACCATCCCACCCAAAAGCCGGAAAAACTGATCGCTAAACTCATTCTGGCGAGTTCCCGACCCAATGACTTTGTGTTTGATCCGTTTCTCGGCAGCGGTACTACCGCCGTTGTTGCCAAGAAGCTCGGTCGTCGGTTCTGTGGTGTCGAGCTTGACAGAGATTATTGCTGCTGGGCATTGAAGCGGCTCAAGCTCGCCGAGGCTGACCCGAGCATACAGGGATACTCAGAGGGCGTTTTTTGGGAGAGAAACAGTCTAGCCGATCAAAAGCCGCACAAGGTCCGCAACATTTGCACAGAGAATCAGAAAGGGCTTTTCAATGAATGACGCCCTGCAACAGTTGGTTGACCTGATCAAAGCGAACGATGGGATTAACGACAAGGCACGCTTAGCCCGTGTCGTCACGGAAGCATTCGGACTGACGAAAGATCGGGCAGTGTACTATTGCGCCGACTTCGCGATTCGATTCAGTTCATCCGAAAAAAGAAACGCAAGCAATACCGTCGCGTCCCTGTCAAGGCTTCAGAAATACGATGATCGGCCCTTTGTGGTTTGCATCGTGACCCAGAATATCAATCATTGTTTTCTCGCCAATACCACATTTCTAAAGAAGATCAGCCATACCTCCCAGTTGCTTCGAGAAAACAACATTCGCGGAAGTTTCAATATCTCGGATGTTGTTAAAGAATTCGACGGAATCATTAACGCTCCTGACAATTTTGACAGGTTATTTGCGATTCACGCGGGGATTGGCTTTGAAGGCAACCTTGCCCGGCTGGTTGAAGCAACGAATAACATCTCTCCAACGGGAAGCAAGTTTCTCATCAACGAAGCTGCGGCTGCGGCCATTCTTGCCGCCCCCCAGCGTGCCAAGCGCTTCATTGAGTCTAAAGACTGCGCGGTTTTGAAAGCGGAGTTGGACGCCCAAGTTAGCCGATTCAGGTCCGAAATACTCATGGCTGCCCTTATCGAGAATGTCAATGTTCGGGGCCGGCTCATCGAATACTTGATTGCGGGAGAGGACGAGATGTTGCGGCAGGAACTCATTAGCGCTTTGAAGGCAGGCAACCGAGGGATTCCCAGATTTAGAACCGAGAATGCGCTTGGCGACTACAGCCGCTCCTTCCCTGCATATGATACGGAGACGGACGTGAAGACGAAGATCATGATACTCAGTTCAAATCCCAAGGCATACAACCTCGACAAAATGCTGGAGTTCTTGGCGAACTCTCGCTCAGTCTTCATGTTCTATTTCGTCGGCGTGGATCCAGGAAAAATCGTGAACACCGTTTTGTTGTCGCTGTTCCAGACGAAACTATTGCGAGCCACAATTCTGCTAAAGCACTGGGCGGGACGGAACTCGCGAGGCGTCACGCAGTTTGAAGGTGCGACGATCAATGATCTGATCTTGAAACCGGAGTTTACGATCAATGTAGGCGAAGCCGCTCAGTTCCTACAGCGAGTGATCGCTTTGTAGCAACCTGGAATGAGCTAGCCAGGCGCTATACCTGACGGGGACTGCCATACCGATTTGCGCAACAGCACATTATTACAGCAGCCCCGGCAGGCGAGTTTGGCTTGAATAGAGCGATAAGGATAAGAACAACTATGCACCGATGGACACTTTCTCTTTGCGCCCTGCTGCTTTGCGTCTCGGCGACGCGCACCTCTTCTAACGCCCAACAACAAGCGCCGCCACCAGAACAACCAGTCTATGAAATCTACGCCATCAGCTACGGCGTGCTTCCCGACTTTCCCGTTGCCTCGCTGGTCGCGGGCGCGGACAAGGCGCGCAAGCTCGACATTCAAATGATGGTCTGGCTGCTCAAGGGGCCTGCCGGACGCAACATCCTCGTAGACGCGGGCTTTTACCGCGACAAGTTTGTGCAACGCTGGAAGCCGAAAGATTTCGTCAAACCATCCGAGGCCATTGCCAAAGTCGGACTCAAGCCCGAAGACATCACCGACCTCATCATCTCGCACATTCATTGGGATCACCTGGACGGCGCGGACTTGTTTCCCAATGCGCGGATTTGGATTCAGCACGACGAGTACAGCTACTACACGGGCGAAGCGTGGCAGGCGGGCGGTTCCAACGCGGCGGACAGAGACGATGTGTTGATGCTGGTCAAGCTCAACACCGAGCGCCGCGTGCACCTGATCAAAGGCGACAATCAGGAAATCCTGCCGGGCATTCGCGTCTTCACAGGCGGGCGTCACACGTATGCGTCGCAATACGTCAGCGTCAACACGGCGAGCGGCACGGCGGTGGTGGCTTCGGATAATTTGTATCTTTACGAAAACCTCGAAAGGCGCGCGCCCATCGCGCAAACGCTTGACGCGGCGTCGAACCTGCGCGCGCAGGAACGGATGACGCAACTCGCTTCCCATCCGCGCTTGATCGTGCCGGGGCATGATCCGGCGGTTTTTGTGAAGTTTCCGAAACCGGGCAACGGCGTGGCGAAGATCGAGTGACTTGATTCATCTCACCACCAAGTCAGGCGCAATTGACGACGAAGAAAAACTTCGTCGAGCATGCCCTGGGCAAAAGGTATGCGGGAAAATCATTGTCGGGTACTTCATCTCGTGCAGGGCCTCGCGGTGGGCGGCGTAGACAACAAAACCGCCAACACCGTGGCGATCAACCTGAAATAAGCGCCTTGCTTGCCGGCCCCAAAGCTTATTTCCGCATTAGCGACATCTGCATTTTTACGCGCTGCCGCAAAATTTTTGACGGACACCTCGCACCAATCCCGTGTTTGACTTTGTTTTTACGCGGGTGCTACTTTCCCGCCGCCGTCACCCAATTGAGTTAAGGCAGACATTTTTCCTCTCATTTACATCTGAACCGGAGGGTTTATGATTCAGCGTTTCGCCCGTGCGCGCGGGCGTTTCTTCCTGCTTACCGCACTCACTCTGAGTATCCTTGCTGGCTCTGGCAGGCAGTTGGCCAGCCCACAAGCTGTCCAAGCACAGACCGCTTCAGCCAGCAGCGAGGCGTTATTCAAAGGTTTGCAATTCCGCGCGCTAGGCCCGGCGATTATGGGTGGGCGCATAGACGATTTCGCCGTCGTCGAAAGCAATCCGCACATCATTTATGCCGCCACCGCTTCGGGCGGTTTGTGGAAGACTGGCAACAACGGCACAACCTGGGAACCGCTGTTCGACAGCCAGTCGCACAGTTCCATCGGCGCGGTGGCCGTTGCGCCTTCCAACGCCGACATCGTTTGGGCCGGCACGGGCGAAGCGAATAACCGGCAAAGCTCGTCGTGGGGCAACGGCGTTTATAAATCCACCGACGGCGGCAAGACGTGGGAGCACGCGGGCTTGAAAGACTCGCACCACATCGGCCGCATCGTGATTCATCCAACCAACCCTGACATTGTGTATGTCGCCGCCGCCGGGCATCTGTGGGGCGCGAACAAAGAACGCGGCCTGTTCAAAACCAGCGATGGCGGCAAGACCTGGACGAACACCAAATTCATCAACGAAGACACCGGCTTCATTGACGTCGCCCTTGATCCCAACGATCCCGACACGTTGTATGCCGCGGCCTACCAACGCCGCCGCACGGCCTTCGGCTTCAACGGCGGCGGCCCTGGCAGCGGGTTGTACAAAACGACGGATGGCGGCGCGACGTGGCGGAAGCTGACCGAAGGCTTGCCCGTCGGCGAAGCCGGGCGCATCGGCATCGAAATCTGGCGCAAAGATACCAAGGTCGTTTACATCACTTATGAACACGCAACCGAAAGCGGCGTCTATCGCTCTGACGACAAGGGGCTGACGTGGAAGAAGCTGTCCAACACCAATCCACGCCCGGCGTACTACAGCCAAATCCGCCTTGATCCGCAAAACGATCAGCGCGTTTACGTGCTGGGCGCGGGCTGGTATGTCTCGGACAATGGCGGCAAGGGTTTCACCAGCAATCGCCTGCTGCCGATTCACGGCGACTTCCACGCGCTCTGGATCAATCCGGCCAATCCGAACCATATGATCAGCGGCTCGGATGGCGGCATTCATTTCAGCTACGACAAAGGCAAGACCTGGGACTACATCAACACCATCCCGCTGGGCCAGTTTTACGAAGTCGGGTTCGACTACCGCAAACCGTATTGGGTCTACGGCGGCTTGCAGGACAACGGCAGTTGGGGCGCGCCCTCACAGACGTTGACGCAAATCGGCGTGAGCAATGATGAATGGGTGCGTGTGGGCGGCGGCGATGGTTTTTATACGCAGATTGATCCCAACGACCCCGACACCGTTTACACCGAATCGCAAAACGCCGGACTGATTCGGCTCAATCGCGCGACGGGCGAAGCCAAGTCCATCAAGCCGCAAGCACCAGAAGGCGAGCGATTCCGTTTCGATTGGAACGCGCCGATTGTCATTTCAACGCACGATGCAAAAACAATTTACCTCGGCGGCAATCGGCTCTTCACTTCAAACAATCGCGGCGACGATTGGACGTGGTCGGCAGACCTGACCAAAAACCAAGACCGCGACAAACTGCCGATCATGGGCGTCGTGCCTAAATCCAACGTGCTGTCGGGTCACGACGGACAGGAAAGCTACGGCCACATCGTGACGATTGCCGAGTCGCCGTTGAAGAAAGGCTTGCTCTGGATCGGCACCGATGACGGCAACGTGCAACTCTCGCGCGATGGTGGCAAGACCTGGAAAGACCTGACCGGCAAGGTGTCGGGCGTGCCCGCCAATACTTATGTTTCGCGCGTCATCGCTTCGCATGCCAAAGAGGGCCGCGCTTATCTGACCTTCGATGGGCATCGCAACGACGATTTCAATCCGTATGTCTTCGTGACCGAAAATTACGGTGAGACGTGGCAGGCGATCAACAACGGCTTGCCGCACGCGGCCCACGTCATCCGCGAACATCCGCGCAACGCTGATTTGCTTTTCGCTGGCACCGAATTCGGCTTGTGGGTCAGTTTCAAGCGCGGCGCGGCGTGGTTTCAATTCAAGAGCAATCTGCCGACGGTGCCGGTGGATGACATCGCCATCCACCCGCGCGAAAACGATCTGATCTTAGGCACGCACGGGCGCAGCATCTGGATTCTCGACGACATAACGCCGCTCGAACAGATGAGCGAAGCCGTGGCGACAAGCGACGCGCAACTTTTCGACCTGCGCCCCGCCATCGAATGGCGCAGCAGCAATCACAAAGGCAGCACGGGCCATAAAACCTTCAGCGCGCAAAACCCGCCCGTTGGCGCGCTGATCAGTTACTACTTGCGCGAAAAGCCAAAGGACGCCGTCAAGCTGACCATCAGCGACAAGAGCGGCAATCTCATCCGCGAAATGTCCACTGCCGATGAGCCCGGCGTGCAACGCGTCGTTTGGGACTTGCGTTACGGTTCGCCCGCGCAAATGACCACCGCACTCGAACGCGCGCCGACGCCTGCGCAAGCCAATTCCATCTTTGCCAGCCTGGGGCCCGCGCGCGGCCCACGCGTGTTGCCCGGCGAATACGTTGTGAAGCTGAGCGTCGGCGCTCAGAGCTTCACCAAAACCGTCAAGGTCGAAGAAGACCCGCGCATACAGGCAACGGCGGCTGAATTGGAAGCGCGCCTGCAAACCTTGCTGGCCGTCAACAAGCTGCAAAAGTCCACCTTTGAATTGCAACGCCGTACCGGCGCGCTGAGCAGTGAGATGAAATCCCTACAAGAGAACCTGAAGAAACAACCCAACGCGCCCGAAGCCTTGACCAAAGCCGCCGAGACGCTGACGCAACAGATCAGCGATTTGCAGAAACGCGTCATGCCGCAACTCGCCAGCAATCCCATGCTGTCAGAAGCCGCCGGCCCGGCTGACCCAACGATCCAGCCCGCCTTGATGTCGCGGCTGAGCCAGCTTTTCGGACAGCTCGACAGTTACACCGAAACGCCCAAGCACAACAACCGCGAACAATTGCAACGGCTGACCACGCAACTCAACGCCCTGATCACAGAGGCCAACAAGATCATTCAGGAAGACGTGCCCAACCTGAACAAACAGATTGCCGAAAGCGGCGCGACGCCGATCAAGGCGGGCGAACCACTGGCCCCGTTGCAAAAGCTGCAATGAAACGAGCGGGTTATGGCTTAAAGCGCAGAAGGCTCGCTGCAGAAGAACGCTGAAAAACGCCGATCAATACTGCCTCCCAACTGCGTTCATCTGCGTTCATCTGCGTTCATCTGCGGCTAGCTTCCCTCGTCATTGCCTGCAATCTTCGACTTTTTGCGGCAGGCTTCCTTATCCTGCCACGTCGGTTAAACCCGCGGTAGCCAGCACCCAAGCCGCTGCTACCGCCCACCAATAACCACCTCGGAGGTATGCCAAATGGATCATCGGGTCTTTGCCATCGTTCGCCAACTTCAACATCAGGAATTGCCCCCCCCGGCAATTTGCAAGCCACGCATCGCAGTGAACTGTCTGTAACCAGGAAATCGCTCGACGAATTGGCCGCTTCGGTCAATCTCTCTACTTCGCGCTTGCGGGTGCTCTTCAAACAGGAAACGCAGCGCACCATTCCCCAGTACATCAAACACATCAAGCTGCAACGCGCCCAGGAGCTGCTGCGTAAGACTTATCTGCGCATCGCCGAAATTGCGGCCCTGCTGAAATTCGACGACCTCAGCCACTTCGTGCGTGATTTCAAGCGCAAATTCGGCGTCACCCCGACGGCCTATCGCAAGACAATCAATGAAGGCCAGGAAAAATTACCACAGGCCATGAATAGTCATTTGGGCTATTGAAGGCGCAAACAGGGTTTTATATCTTGAGGCATCTGCTAACAACCCTTCATTGTTGCAAACGGGGCAGAGGGGATTCCCGCAACAGCCTTGTGTGTTTGCAGGACTCTCCAAGCCTTGATGAGAGTTTAGGTTCATAGCGTTTCTTGAATAGGTTGAGGATTGGCTCAATCAAGGAGAAGTGTATGTCTGTGCGAGTGAATAATGCCAATTTAGGATCGGCCAGGCTCCTGGCAGTTTTGCTGAGCGTTACGTTGGGCGTCTTGCTGACAACATTTTCCGTGCTGGCCTGGCGGAAGGGGAGTAGCGCGGCCAAATTACCGCCACGAGCGATCGCCTCCCCAGCGGCGCAAATCATTGCCGGTGCGGCCTCTTCGTTGAATGTGGCGACCGACAGGTTTCCCTTGGCGGGACGGTTTAGGCCGCGCTTGGGGAGGCGGTTCCTGACGCATGGAAAAATCACGACCGACTTGGTTGGAATGTTGCAGCGCGGACAGGAAAAAGAACCGCTGCGGCTAACTCGCAGCTACAGTGAAACGGGCGAGACTGTCACGTTCACCCTGAGCGGCAGGTCTGCTGTTTTTCAATGGCGGGATGAGAGCGGAGCCTGGACAGATGGCGCGCGCGCCAATGCCGATAACCGGAAATTGATTGAACGCCTGGTGCTCGACAGCCCCGACCAATTCGTGCTGGCGCAATTGCGCCGCACCGCTTACCGGACGATTGCCGAGGGTGTGCGGCCCGAAGAGCTAATCAACAGCAACGCGAATTACACCGGGCCGGTTTGGACGCTCGTTCAAGTGCTGGAGGCAGGCGCAATGGCTGACAGCCGCCCGTTGAGCGCGCTGCGGCAATACTACCTCAACCAAAAGACCGGGCTGCTTGATCGTGTGCTTTCACAGGAAGACGGCCAGACGATCACGGCGGAATTGACCGGCTGGGTCGAGCGTAATGGCGAGACCTTTCCCACCGTCATCACCTGGAAATCAGGCGGTACAGAGATTATGAGCCTCACCGTCAACAATATCAGCTTCCCCGCCCGGCCATAGCACAATTAAAAGGAGCGATTCGCCATGAGAAACACACTCAACCTGACCTATGCCATCCAGAAAACTCTGACGTTGTGTGCAAGCGGTATGCTGTCAGTCACGCTGCTCATCCTCGTGCAGCTATCAGCTACCGCCCAAACTACGCCGGACCCGGGCTTGCAACCCGATCGCGGCACACGCACGCCTGGGGCTTATTCCATCTCCGACCTTGAGAACATCAGCCTGACCAACGGCAATTTGAATTTAACGATCCCGCTCGCCTCGTTGCCGCCTTCGGCTGGCGGCAAACTCTCCTGGACGATCAATGCCAGCTATAACAGCAAGCTCTGGGATGTGAAATCGGATCAACAGCCAGCGGACATCTAT
>JANOWX010000866.1:0-2783 GCA_031418175.1 Acidobacteriota bacterium
TCCACCGTTAAAAAACCCTGGGGGCGGGGATTAAATTTTTCAAAACTTTTGCCTTGTTTATATCCCCTGGGTGCGCTGTCGATACGCGCGCGCTCCCTGCTTACTTCGCCACCAAATTGACCAGCCGCTTCGGCACCACAATCGTTTTGACGATTTGTTTGCCTGCCAGTTTGGCCTGCACGCGGTCGTTGGCTAGCGCGGCGGCTTTCAGATCATCATCCGAAGTCTCGGCAGGCACGGTGACGCGCGCGATCAGCTTGCCGTTCAATTGCACAGGGATTTCCAGTTCCTCTTCCTTTGCCAACTCGGCATCGAATTGAGGCCAGGGCGACGACACGACTATTTCAGCGTGGCCTAACGAAGCCCACAACTCTTCGGCGATGTGCGGCGTGAAGGGGGCCAGCAGTTTGACCAGCGCCTCCATTGCTTCTTTCAACGCGAACTTGTCGTACTCAGTCGCGCCGTCTTTCAGCGCGCCGTCAAAGGCGTAGATTTCATTGGTCAGTTCCATCAACGCCGCCACGCCCGTGTTGAAATTCATGCGCTCGCCGATGTCGTTGGTCACGCGCTTGATCGTCTGGTGCGTCTTGCGGCGCAGCGCGCGCGCGGCCACAGAAAAATCAGAATCCGCATTCCGCATTCCGCACTCCGCAATCTGATCGTGCCAACGATGAATGATGCGCCAGACGCGGTTCAGAAAGCGCGAAGCGCCTTCGGCCCCGGCCTCGCTCCATTCCAAATCCTTTTCGGGCGGCGCGGCAAACAGCATGAACAGGCGCACGGTGTCGGTGCCGTAAACGCGGATCATCTCGTCGGGGTCAACCGTGTTCTTTTTGGATTTGGACATCTTCTCGATGCGCCCGACGGTGACCGCGCGCCCGCAGAATTTGCATTTGCCGGCTTCGGCTTCGGCCACGACTTCAGTTGGATTCAGCCAGTCGTGCTCTGCACAACGATAGGTCGCCAGGCAGACCATGCCTTGCGTCAACAGCTTCTTGACCGGCTCGCCGAAAGTCAGCAGGCCCAGGTCGCGCATGATCTTCGTCCACAGCCGCGTGTAAATCAGGTGCAGCACGGCGTGTTCGATGCCGCCGATGTATTGATCCACCGGCGTCCAATAGGCCGCCACCGCCGGATCGAAGGGCAGCTTGTCGTTCTTGGGGTCGGCGTAACGGAAATAGTACCAGGAGGAATCCACGAAAGTGTCCATCGTGTCGGTATCGCGCCGTGCCGCGCCGCCGCATTGCGGACAGGTCACGTTGACGAAGCCTTCGTGCTCAGCCAACGGCGCGCCTTTCGACGCGAAGTCCAAATCCAGCGGCAGCGTGACCGGCAGTTGGTCTTCGGGCACGGGGACGATGCCGCAGGCCGCGCAATGTATGAACGGCATCGGCGTGCCCCAGGCGCGTTGGCGCGAGATGCCCCAGTCGCGGATTTTGAAATTGGTCTGCGCGGTGCCGAAGCCGTTTGCCTCGGCCCGCGCGGTCATCGCGGCAATGGCGTCGGGCACGGACTTGCCGCTCCATTCGCCGGAGTTGATGACCACACCGGAATCGTCTTTGGCGGTGAAAGGCGCTGTGACCGGCGCGTCGTCGGGTTCTGTCGAATCGGTCATCTTGATGACGCGGCGAATCGGCAAGCCGTACTTGGTCGAAAACTCGAAGTCGCGTTCATCGTGCGCGGGCACGGCCATGATCGCTCCCGTGCCGTAACCGGTCAGCACGAAATTCGCCGTCCAGATCGGCAGCTTTTCATTGTTGAACGGATTGATCGCGTAGTGGCCGGTGAAAACGCCCAGCTTCTCTTTGCCCTCGGCGACACGGTCGGCAGCTTCAATCGCGGCCTGCTGTTCGACGAAGGTTTTCAGTTCGTCGCTCGCCTGCCCCGCTTCGATCCATTCGGCGATGTAAGCGTGTTCGGGCGCCAGAATCACTGAGCTTGCGCCATAGATCGTGTCAATGCGCGTGGTGAAGATGCGAATCTTTTTGCCGTCATCGCCCTCGACGCCGAAATCAACTTCCGCGCCCTTGCTGCGGCCAATCCAGTTGCGCTGCATCGTCAGCACGCGGTCGGGCCAGCCTCCACTAGGCGGGGCCAGCGTGTCCAGGCTGTCCTGCAATTCGTCAGCATATTTGGTCACGCGCACAAACCACTGTTCCAATTGGCGCAGTTCGACGGGCGTGTCTTCGTGCCGCCAGCAGACGCCGCCTTCGGCCTGTTCGTTCGCCAGCGAAGTGTTGCACTTGTCGCACCAGTTCACCGTCGCGTTCTTGCGATAGACCAGCCCGCGCTCGAACATCTTGATAAAAAACCACTGGTTCCAGCGGTAATACTCCGGCGTGCACGAAGCGATCTCGCGCCGCCAGTCATAGCCGAAACCCATGCGCTGTAATTGCGTGCGCATCGCGTCAATGTTCTCGAACGTCCACTGGTCCGGGCGCGCGCCGCTTTTGATGGCCGCGTTTTCGGCGGGCATGCCAAAGGCGTCCCAGCCCATCGGGTGCAGCACGTTGAAACCCTGCATGCGTTTGAAATGCGACAGCGCGTCGCCGATGGAATAGTTGCGCACGTGGCCCATGTGTATGCGGCCCGACGGATAGGGCAGCATTTCCAGGCAATAAAACTTGGGCTTGGCGGGGTCTACTTCGACCTCAAAGGTTTTGTGTGCGGCCCAGCGTTGTTGCTGGCGCTCTTCAATTTCGGCGGGAAAGTATTTCTCTTGCATGATTGTCGTTCGTCCTTTTGCTTTGCGGCGCGGGCGGCTGGTAGGACGGACTTTAGTC
>JANOWX010000867.1:0-5191 GCA_031418175.1 Acidobacteriota bacterium
GCGGCCAATGCGGTGATGGCGGGTTGCAAACCTGAGTTGTTGCGCGTGCTGCTGCCACTGGTGCGCGCGGTCTGTGACGAACGCTTCAACATTCACGGCGTGCAGGCGACGACGCATTTCGCGGCACCGCTGGTCATCATCAATGGCCCCGTGCGGCGCGCGTTGGGTTTCGCCTGTAGCGGCAATGTGTTCAGCAATGTGGCGCGCGCCAACAGCACGTTGGGGCGCGCCTTGCAATTGTTGCTGACCAACATCGGCGGCGCGCGGCCCGGCGAGATGGACATGTCCACGCTGGGCAATCCGGGCAAGTTTTCGTACTGCATCGCCGAGAACGAAGAAGAGAATCCGTGGCAGCCGCTGCACGTCGAGCAGGGCTTCAAAGCGGAGCAAAGCACGGTGACGCTGTTTGCCGCCGAACCGCCGCGCGGCGTCAGCGAACACAACGCGCGCCACGGCCGCACGCTGTTGCGCGCCATCTGCCAGACGTTGGCGACTATTTGGTCGTGGCGTATGTGCGTGGGCTTCGAGGCCTTTGTGATCTTGTGCCCCGAACACGTCAAGACGCTGGCGCGCGACGGCTTCACCAAACAAAGCGTGCGCGACTTTCTGTTTGAAAACACCGGCGTGCCGCTGCGCGCGTATGACGAGCCCTCTGACCAAGAAGACGCCGAAGGCGCGCAGTACCGGCAGATGTATCAAGAAGTCACGATCAACGGCGAACCGTGTTACCGCAAATTCGCGCGGCCCGAACAGCTTCGCCTCGTGGTGGCGGGCGGTACGGCGGGCAAGTTTTCCGCCGTCATCGGCAGTTGGGCGACGGGGCCGCGCGGTTCGCAAGTCGTGACTTATCCGATTGACTGATTCGAGCAAACCAGGAGGGCGCAATGCCGACCATTCTCATCAACCCACTCAACGAAACGCCGCGCACAGCGTGTGCGCCCGCGCCGCGCCTGATGACACTGGCGGGCGCGACCATCGGCTTGCTGGACATCAGCAAGCCCGGCGGCAATCTCTTTCTAGATCATCTGGAACGGCTGTTGAAAGAACGGCTGGGCGTGCGCACGGTCGTCCGCGCCATGAAGCCGACTTTCACCAAACCCGCGCCGGCAGCGGTGTTGGAGCAATTGGTCAACGCGCGCTGTGACGGCGTGATCGAAGCGTTGGCCGATTGAGGGTCGTGTACAACGTGCAGTTTGCACGATGTCACCCGGCTCGAAAGTTTTGGCATCCCCGCTATCGCGGTGGCGACGACCGAATTCATGACCGCCGCGCGTGCGCAGGCCAGTGCGTTGGGACGGCCTGATTACGATGCGCTATATGTGGCGCATCCGATTCAGGATCAAACCAAGGCCGAGATCGAAGCCCGGGCCGAGGCCGCGCTGGAAGAAGTGCGCGCGCGCCTGGTGGCGTAATCTGGCTCGCCTCACGGCTGATCCGCCGCGATGTAATGCGTCAGCGTCAGATCGTTGTAACTCGGATACAAACCCTCATCGAAATCTTTCAGAAACACGGTCATCCGCTGCAACAACGTCGTCAGGCGATGCCCATTGATGCGCGCCGGGTGCGGGCCGCGTCCGACAATGGCGCGGATGAACAGGCTCTTTTCCGTCAGCGGCAACTTGCGCACGTTGTTGGCCCAGTCGCCGAAGATGCCATCCATAAACAGATACTGCTCGACGTTCGAGGTGTAAAAGGCCGTCACCGGCAGCGCGTGTTTGCGCAAATACTCGCCTATGGCGCCCAGCGCTTTGGGCCCGGCGAAATTGCCGACGACGGGGATGATCAGGTGCTTGCGCTGCAACTCGCGCACGAATTCGTAATCGTCCACGCTCGCCAGGAAATTGCCTTGTTGGCCTTTGAGATCGGTGCCCGCCAGAATTTCTTTCAACGTCGGAAAGTAGTTGCTGCCCCATTGGCTTTCGACGCGGTACGCAATGCCCAGGCCGTCGTCGTGGAAGCTTTGGTAAACGTACACCAAACTTTTCTGATCGGCCTCGGACAGCGCGAAGGCAAAATCTTCTTCAATCATTTTGCGAATGGTGTTGAGGTTGGCTTCATACGCCTTGTCATCGGTCGGCGTCTTTTCAAACAGCGCCAACAGGTCATTCAACGGCGCATTGGCGGCGGGGGCTTTGTCTTTGGGCAAGGGCTTGCTCAACAGGCGCGCCAAAAATTCAGCGCGCGTGGGCGCCAGGTGAAAGACCGCCTTGTACATCAGGTGTTGAATGATCGCCTGCCGCCGTATGTCAATCAGGAAGGCGAGACGCGGGCGGACTTTGGCGATGTAGGTGTAATTCTGTTCGGGCCCGACGCCGATGTAAGCGCTGCCGGTTGCGCCCAACTCGCGCAGCTTCTCGACGATGTGCAAATACGAAGTCTCGTTCGAGGTGAAGTTGTCCGAACGGAAGTAGCCGCCGGGTTCTGAAAGCTCGCGGCTCAGGCGCGCGAATTCAGCGGCGGTGAGTTTTTCCGGCGCGGGCGTGACGGCGGGCGGCGGCGTCTTGGCCTGTGCCGCTGGTTCCGGCGCTTTCTGTGGTTGGGCGGCTGTTTGGCCTGCCGCTGTTAGCGCGGCGCTCAGCCAGACCAGCAAAAACAGGGTCAGCGTCAGCCAACCGGAAATACGAGCCTTGTACTTCATCGCAGAATCTCCCTTGCGCAATTGGAATGTTTTGGGTTTCGCCGCCACCGCGCGCGCGGTTCACAGGCGCGGCGAATTCTTTCATCATTCGCCGCCAAAGCAAAGGCGCGCGCACCAAATGCGCAGAATTCACGCGCTGGCACTGCTGTACGCTTGCATCAACGGCCAGTCTGCTTACAATCGCGGCGGCATTCCGCCACATCAACATCAATCTTCATTGGGCTTCATTGGGCTTCAATGGGCTTCAATGGGCTTCAATGGGCTTCAATGGGCTTCATTGGGCTTCAATGGGCATCAGGGAGGCATTCGAAATGAAAACAGGGCTGGGTCGTAGTCTGGCCGGTGTATTGGCCGTCGTTTTGTCAGCAGGCTTGCTGGCCTGTAACAGCGCGAACGAAAAGGCCGGCGGTGCGGGCGGCGGCAAGAAATTGCGGCTCGCCTTTGTCACCAACAATGCAGCGGATTTTTGGACCATCGCGCGCAAGGGCACTGAAAAAGCTGCGGCAGAATTGCCAAACGTCGAAGTCGAATTCCAAATGCCGGGCGATGGCACCGCCGCCGGGCAACAGCGCATCGTGGACGATCTGGTCGCCAAAGGTCTGGACGGCATGGCGATCAGTCCGGTTGATCCTAAAAACCAAACGCAGTTGCTCAACCGCGTCGCCAGCCAGGCGCTGGTCGTCACTCAAGACAGCGACGCCCCAGCCAGCAATCGCACCTGCTACATCGGCACCGACAACGTGGCGGCGGGCGAACAGGCGGGCCAGCTCGTCAAAGAGGCGCTGCCACAGGGGGGTAAAATCATGGTCTTCGTCGGCATGCTCGACGCGCAAAATGCCAAAGAGCGTTACGAAGGGCTGCAAAAAGCGTTGGCCGGTTCGAACATCAAAATCATTGACGTGCTCACAGACAACACCGACCGCGTGCGCGCCAAGGCGAACCCGTCGGACGCGCTGGTCAAATATAGCGATCTGGCGGGCATGGTCGGCCTCTGGTCATACAACGGCCCGGCCATTCTGAGCGCCGTCAAAGAAGCGGGCAAAACCGGCAAGGTCAAGATCATCGCGTTTGATGAAGAAGACGAGACGCTGGCCGGGATCAAAGCTGGCGCGATTTATGCCACCGTCGTGCAGCAGCCGTTCGAGTTCGGCTATCAGTCCATCAAGCTGATGGCGGCTTACATCGGCGGCGACAAAGCGGGCGTGCCGGCGAGCAAACAGATTTTCGTGCCGACGCTGGCGATCAAGAAAGAAGAGGTCGCGGCGTTCACCGAGAAGATCAATAAGCTGCGCGGCCGGAAGTGACCGGCCCCTTATTTCTCGACAATCAGTGCGAGGTTGTGACTGAGCGTCCAGGCGGCATCGAACTTCGCCAGTGTGAGCGTTCGTTCGCCCACGCGGGGATCAAGCACGAAAACGTGCTGAGCATCCATGCCAGTGACAACCAGCGCGTGAATATCCGCGCGCCGATCCAGTGGCAACAGGGAAACGAAAACTATGGGAAAGTGCCCGTCTGCCAGACAGGTGGCAAGTTCGGCGAGGTCGAGCGTGTATTTGCGGCTTTTGCGAAAGCCCAACTGCCGCACCGCAGCCAGCGCTTGCCAAGCCGTCGCCCCAAAGATTGTGCAATCGCAGCGTCGGCGCAATTCGGCTTCAGGGATGTCGGCGCCAAGTGCGAGCAGTACCATGCGCAAACACGCGGGCGCACAGGAATAGTCTTTTTCTTGTTTATGGAACGGCGGCTTCGATGGCATCGCGGTAAGGTTCGACCAGCAGGTGAGCCGCCGCCAGCATTTCGGCCGCGGGCGTGGCTGAAAGGATGTCTTCATTCACGGCGCTGACGACAACCTGCCCGACCTGCCCTAAGACACCAAAAGTCGGATAGGTCAGAATGACCGGCACGCGCCAAACATGCGCCTTTTCATCAAACCGTGGCTGATCGGCAGTCAACCGGTCAGGCACGTGATCCAGTAAATAAAGATTAGCGGTTGCCATCGCCTCAATCGCTGTCATTGTCGGTGCTTTCATCGTCATCATAGCGGCGCGATTATGGCACAGGTAAGTTGAGAAACGCATGGCAATTCCCTTGCTCGAAATGCACGGCATCAGCAAACGCTTTCCCGGCGTGGTGGCGTTGCAAGATGTGTCACTCGCAGTCAACGCAAGCGAAATCGTCGCGCTGGTGGGCGAGAACGGCGCGGGCAAATCTACGCTGATGAAAACGCTGGGCGGCATCGTACAACCCGACGCGGGCACGATCCGTTTCAATGGCCAGCCGGTGACATTTGACGCGGTCAGCGATTCGCTGGGGCTGGGCATCGGTTTCATTCATCAGGAACTCAACGTCTTTCCCAACCTGGATGTCGCCGCCAACGTCTTCCTCGGACGCGAACCGCGCACAGGCGGCTGGCTCAACCTGATTGATCGCGCGCAAATCGAAGCCGAGACCGCCACGCTGCTCAAACGCCTGGGCGTAGACGTTGCGCCGCGCACGCTGCTCGGCGAACTTTCGATTGCCCAGCAACAGATGATTGAGATAGCCAAGGCGCTCTCG
>JANOWX010000868.1:0-10605 GCA_031418175.1 Acidobacteriota bacterium
TGCTACGACGCACGCTCGTTTGGCTACCTGTCTAACGGGCAATTTCCAGGGTCGGGACGTTTCACCCGACCAGATCGAACCGAGTTACTGGCGCACCAAAGGGACAAAGGAACAAAGGGACAAAGACGTTTGGGGGACAGGAATGACTTCCCCGCTAACAAAGCTTTGTCCCTTTGTTCCTTTGTCCCTTTGTTCCTTTGTCCCTTTGTGTTGAAGCTGTTTCTCCACATAAATTCCCGTAGCGCCTACTTCTTCGGCCAGGGGGTATCGGCCAGTTCAATTTCGATTGCAAGGCTACACGAAGCCGTTGCGATTTTCTACCGCCCCAAAATCCGCGCCCGCTCGGCCTGCAAGCGCGCCGGTGTCCACGCGCCCAAGCCAAACGCCACGCGATAGGCGTGCGGTTCACGGCTCACAAACGGTTTGAATTTCAAATTGACGAAGGACGAAAAGTCTTTCATCTCGACCTCCGCCGTATGCACTTCGCCGGCACGCCACAGCACGGCCAAGGTGGCCTGCGCATTGAGCGGCGCGGCGACCCAGCCGCTGTTTACGTCGAGCGCCCTGGTTTGTGCCGCCGCAAAAGCGAATTCGCCTGCCGCCACCAGCCAGCGTTTCGTTTGCAAAACCGGATCGCCGATCGCCAGCGCATTGGCAGACCAGAGCGCCTGCACGCCATCGGGCGTCTTGGGCGTCACCAGGTAATCCACGGTGAAATGCTCAGCGCCCGCTTCGAGCACGATGAAGCGTTCGAGGCGCGCACCATCCGGGTAAGCGTCCGCCGCGTAGTAACTCAAGCGCAACCCCACGCGCGCGCCCTTGTTTGCGAGCAGCTCGGCGGCGTAAGGATGATTGAACGGGCCGTCCATTCCGCGCCCTCGGCGCGCCTGATCCGCCGGATCAATTTCTGCGAACGTGTCGCGCAATGCGCCCTCACTGGCAAAGGCATTCACGCCCGAGCGTTTGTCTATCAAGGCAAAGGCCCGCGCCCCGGCGTGCGGCGCAACGATCAAGCGCAGCCGCTCGTTTTCCAGCACATAATCGTCAAAACCGTCCTGATCTACGTCATAGGCAAACGCCACCGCCTCGCCTTTTTTCAACGCCACGAAAACCGCTTTGACAACCTCGGTCGTCGTGCCGTCGCTAAGCGTAATCTCGAAGGGCTGGAGCACCTGCGCCGCGCCGGGCGCGAAGCTGTAGGTGTATTCAGCCACGATCACCTCAGCCGGTTTCAATTTGAGCGGCTCCGCAGCTACGCCCAAGGCTGAGCGGTTGAGCGTCAACGGTTGCGCGCTACGATTCACCAACTGCAATCTCAGCTTCGCCTCGGTAGCGTTGTCAGCGGCGGGATAAAGCAGCGGCGGATTGAGACGCTGCGGCGTATTCGCGCGTAGCGGCCACGTCACGGGCGGCAGGATTTCCCAGGTAAAGCGGCGTTTGGTTTCGGTTTGTTGTGTTGGTGTGTTGGGTTGGGATTGCTGATGTTGTGCGTGCCCAATCGCAGTTTTACATGTAAAAACAAGCGCGCATAGAAAGGCCAAGGATGAAAGGCGGGAAATTGCAGTCGTATTCGGCATAAAGCAATCGCGGCCTGGCGCTTAGGCGGCCCGCAACAGCAGCGAAGCCGGTTGGAGCGAAGTAATCGGGATAGTTTCTGCTGCCGAGGGCGTGTAGGCAGACAAAGAGAGAATCTCTCGCACTGGTGACGACAGCAAAATATCAATCACCAACTCACGCTCTCCAGCCGCAAGTTCCGCCAAGCCGCTGAGCGGAAAGCTGCGCACTCCTAATTCAGTCGGTTGGGCCAAAATCGAGTAATCCAGCAAGGTGAGCCCGATTGCGCGCCGTTCGGCTTTGTTGATGCGCAACAAGATATGCTCGCTCAGTTCGATACCAGTGGCAGACTCGCCCGGCGCAAAGCTAACGTAGAGCGTGTCGCTTGGCTCATCGTATTTGAAACTCGGTTTATTCATCGCATTTCCTATCAGCCTTTGACGGTTTCTTTCTGGTAAGCCGTGACGATGTAATTATTGGGGACAAGCGTCCCGCTCACATCTTCACGAAAGCGGAAAAGCACGATCGCCACAAGCTGTGTGTTTCCTGCGGCAAGTCTGTCAAATGTCTTGCTGTAACGATACTTTTGCGGATTGAGTGAGTCCTGTTTCCGCCGTCCAGAACGAACAGTTTCTTGCAACTCGTTTTCGTAACTCAACATCTCCGGATGATTCGACGGTTCGGTAATATGCTCCCAACGCTCAGCGGTCAGATAGATTTCATTACTGTCACGATCACGGATGCTCCAACGTATTCCATCGCTCATAAGCCGCCCCCTCGTGCAACGCCATTGTAAGCCAAAGGCAACGGGGATACTCAAGCAACATTTTCAAGCGTGCTGTTAAACGATGATCCACCACTGGGATATATCACGCGCGTAAGCAAGAGCTTGATTGGCAGAAGACAGCCCTTGCTTACGCGCGGGCTACTGACACGCCCACCCGATTTAGCTGCTACCAGCAAGTGTCTTGAGCAACGCCGCCTGCGCCGCCACTTCGCCTTCATAAAGCGCCCACACCCGCGTTTGAAGCTGCGCCCGCAACGCCGCGCCATCCGCCTCGGTCAACGGAAACTGCGCGCCCGCCTGCCGCGCCAGTTCACCCAACTGCTCCCAAACAGCGCGCATTTCGTCAGGCGTGCCGCTGTTGTGCAACAACTCGGACCGGCGCACATAAAGCTCCTTGGCCTGCCGCATCAACGGCACATCGTCGGGCAAACAGGCTTCGGCCAACGCGCTCCATTGGCGGCCCAGTTCGGCGTATTGTTTGGACAACGCGGCCAGCGCGGGTTGCTGAATGGCTGCTGCTGCTTCGCTCAAAAACTCGGCAAACAGCGGACGGCACAGCCCGCCGCCCGTGCCGTAGTTTTCGATAAAGTCATGCGCCCAACTCAGCCCGCGCCATAGATTCGCACCCGGGCGAAAGACCCGCTCCCAGCTTTCCTTGTCTTTGGCTTTGTCTTTGGCGCCGTGCAAACGTTGCGCCCAGACTTTCAACGCCTCGAGTTTGGCGTTGCCTTTCATGCCCGGCAGCGTTGGGTGCAACAGGCCGTGGTGGCAACTGTGCAACCCGGCGCGCACCAATTCCGCCAGCGCCGGTTGCACATAGTTTTTCGGTAACGGAGCCAACGCGAGCAGGCGATTCTTTTGCTTCTTGATGCGTGCCCGCGCGGCGGCCAGGGCGTCGAGTGGAATGCTGATCGGCGCGTCGGTCAAATCGCCAATCAACGCCGTGCCGTCGGCTTCGTTGACGCGGTAAACCATGACGACGTGATAGCCGCCGCCGCTAAACTCTGCGGGCAAGGCGCGGTGCGGCAATCCGGCCATGTCTACCCAGGCGACACAGGGGCCGTGTTGATCGAGCATTGTGCGCAACTGTTGTGCGGCGGTCTTGGCCCCGCCGCTTTCCTGCACGACCGGTTGCAGGCCGTAGCGCGCGAGGGCGTCTTTCAAATACGCCTCGTCATCGTGCCACTGATGCCGCCCCGCGACGAAGAACGAAGCGAAGTTTTCCTTTTCGTAAAAGAACGAAAAGACGCCGATGCCGAGGCCGCCCGCAAGGCCGAACAGCATGGCTTCGGAAAACGGTTCGCCCGTGTGCGACGCGCGCACGCCATGATGCGCAAGCAGTATGCGCAACGCCGTCGTCGCGGGCACGTTGCCGGGAAAATGCCAGCGGGTCGCTGGGTCTGTGTTGTTCGTTTGGAAATTGCCGAGCAGATGGCGGCGGGCGGTGGCATAACGCTCACCAGTCTTTTGCATGCGGGCGCGGACGAGTTGTTTCAGATGTTTTTGTGCAGTCATTGTTGACTCTCCTCACTTGGCCGGAACGAACCACAACCCCGCGCGCCGTGGCTCACTCCGAACCGAATGATGAGTAGCCGATCAACAATTTCTGCCAAGCTCGAGGACATCCATCCCCTTTACCCTCGCAGAGGCCGGAAAGCGCGGGCATCCGGTCAGAAGGTCAGGCGGGAGCAGCGCCGCCGCCCGGTCTTTTACTGCACCGTGTTGCGTGGCGTCAAGCCGTGCGCTTAGCAACCTGAGAGGATGATGTATTCGTCGGTTTCAATGAGCAGCTTCGTTCCGACCTCGGCCATGCGGTCAAACAAGCGCATCCGTTCAGTCTCTCGTGCGGGCAATGGAATTTTGACAATCACCATGTTATCCGCACGCGTAGCCACGCGGGATTTCCCTTTGGCCGCCGGATAAGCCTCTTCCAGCGCGGCCAGATATTCCGCGATAGCATCGCGGGGGCCGTCCAGGCGTGGTTGAATTTTTTGACTGGTTTTCTGTTTCATAATGGCTCTCCTAAAATGTTTCCGATCGCAGCAAGGAATTTCTCAGCGCGCTCATAAGCCCGTTTGGCTTCCCTGGCTGTCACTGCTTCTGTCCAGTAATCAGCCTGATGGCGCAACGCAATCAAATCCATCGGCGTGCGCCCAAGCTCGGACGGCAACACCTTTTGCCGCATGATTAGCCGCCGGTTCAGTTCCGCCTGCACTTGGCTATGCCCCCATTCACCATCTTTCGCGCGGCAATCAGTCACGCGCATAAGCACAGCAATGCTCGCCAGGAAAACGGCGTAATAGGCCCGGCTCGCACAGGCGTTGTAATGCTTGCCGTGATAGGCCAAGCCGGTTACCGCCAGATTTTCTTTGGCCTTCAGCCAATAATCTTCCCATTCCACAAACGGCTTTTAACACTCACTCAAGTGGCCGTCAATTCAGCCGCCACTGGATTCACCCGCGCGCTGCGCACCGCCAACACTATCGCAATCACCACCAGCAACGAACTCGCCAAAAACGCCGCGCCCGGCAATTGCACCGGCGCATGCGGCGAGGTGAAATAGCCAAACAAACCGGTCGCCATCAATGGCCCGATGATCGCCGCGACGCTTTGCACGCTGCCCAGCGCGCCTTGCAATGCGCCTTGTTCATTCGCGGGCACCAGCTTCGTGACTAGCGCCATGATCGCGGCCCCCGCGACACCGCCGATGCTGGTGGCCGCGATGATGGCGTAAAGCATCCAGCCCTGTGTCGCCAGTCCGTAAAGCAAATAACCCAGCGCGCTGACGCAAAAGCCAAAGATCAATGCGCGCCGTTCGCCCAGCTTGCCGACGACCTTGCCGGTCAAGCCACCCGACACCAGGGCGAACATTATGCCCACCAGCGTCAGCGACAGGCCGTTTTGCCAGGGCGTCCAGTTGAAGCGATAGGTCGTGAAGAGCACCCAGGTGCTGGGCAATGAATCGTGCGCGATGCGGTCGAGCGCGATGGTCGCCGTCAAACCCAGCACCACCGGAAAGCGCGCCAACGCCCGCAACGAGGCCAGCGGATTGATGCGGCTCCAATCAAAGGGCCGCCGGTTCGCGCGCGCGTGCGATTCGGGCAGCACGAAAAAGCCGTAGAGCGTGTTGCACAGATTCAAAGCCGCCGCCGCCAGAAACGGCACGCGCAAACCGTATTGGCCCAGCACGCCGCCCAGCGCCGGGCCGAAGATGAAGCCTACGCCAAAGCACGCGCCAAGCAGGCCAAAGCTTTTGGCACGCTCTTCCGGCAGGCTGACATCCGCGATGTAGGCGTTGGCCACGGCGATATTCGCGCCGGTCACGCCGGAAATCACACGCCCCACAAACAACCACTGCCAGGTCGGCGCAAAGGCCATCATCAAATAATCCAAGCCCGCGCCCAGCAGCGACAACAGCAACACAGGCCGCCGTCCATAAGCGTCACTCAAGTTGCCCAGCGCCGGGGCGAATAGAAACTGCATCAGCGCGTATGAGGCTACGAACCAGCCGAAGACGTGCGAGCCTGCGCTCAAATCGCCGCCGTAAAGCGTGGTCACCAGTTTGGGTAGCACCGGGATAATCAAGCCGATGCCCAGCATGTCCAGCAAGACGGTGACGAGGATGAAGCGGACGGCGGCCTGCCTGTTTTGCATGACTCTCCCTCTGAACTCAAAACTGTCCGGCGCACTGGATGCTTCGCCGGACAGTGCTCAATCCTACTGTCGGGGTGCGCGCTGGCGCCGTGCTTCAGGTAACCCTCACGCAGCCTCGCGCTGCATGAACATCCAGCGGTGCCCTTCCAGGTCTTCAGCGCGATAGCGCCGCGCCGGCGGCCCGTCTTCGGGCTCGCTCAGAATGTGCGCACCGGCACGTTTCGCCCGCGCATAGTGTTCATCCAGGTTTTCAACGTACACCAGCACTCCGTCAATTACCCAGGGGACTTGCGCCCAGCGGTTGGCGCGCTCGCAATGTTGGCGATGCCGTTTTGGGCTTTCATAATCGGGCGTCGGCGTTGCCAGCATAATCACGCCGTCACCGGTTTCCAATTCGCCATGACTAAGTTCTCCGTGCGGCCCCAACCAGCGTGTGAGTTCCTGAAACCCGAAGGCTTCGGTTAACCACTCCAGCGCGGCCACTCCATCTTCGTATGAGATCATCGGAACAACTCCCGGCATACTATCCTCCTATGCTCTGGCTATGCTCTGGCTATGCTCTTGTTGCCAAGCGCCAGCGAACACCATAAGTGTGACGCAGGGCGCTCAACTCTGCTGTTGCGCCATGCGTTGCAGCATCTCTTCCGACGATAAATCCTCGACACGTGTGCTGATCCACCAGGTGATGCCAAAGGGGTCTTCGACGCCGCCTTCGCGGTTGCCGTAAAACTTGGTGCTGACCGGATAGATTTCTTTGGCCCCGGCGGCAATGGCCGCCGCTTGCAGCGCGTCGGAATCGGGGACGTAAAGATAAATGCTGAGGCGCGGTAGTTTGCCGGTCTCGGGCGTATCGCGTTCGTGTTCGCCCATCATCAGATTGGAATCGCCGATGCGGAATTCGGCGTTGAGAAACTTGCCGTCAGGCATGGTGTCCAGATGATTCACCGTGGCGCCAAACGCCTGTTGATAAAAGGCCAACGCGCGGTGGCCGTCATTGACGATCAGATAGGGCGTCACGGTGTGAAAGCCCGCCGGAACGGAGTTAACTTTGTCTGCCATAAAATTCTCCTCCGAAAAGAGTGGGACGATTTGGCAAATCGTCCCACCTTCGATTGCGTATTTTCAGTATTGCCGTGCGGCGGCGCGGCAAAGTATTGGCACATCTGCCTCAGCAAGGCTCCTCGTCACAGACATAAGCCGCCAACGCCGCGCCGCCGGTGCTGGCCAAATCGCCATGCAACAAGGCGCGCACTTCGCCTGCGGTTGCGAACGTGCGCGCCCAATGTTGTTGAAGCCGTTGTCCAACCAATCCACCTGCGCCGGTGAGGGCAATTTTCATAGCTTCATTGTTGTAAGCGGGCCACCAACCGGTAGAGCCAGGTGAGCGCGCCCACCGTCCCGGCGATCACGCCCACTAGCACCAACCACGGCCCCGTGCCCAACCACGCATCCGCGTAATACCCAAGCAGCGTCCCGCCAATTACGCTGCCCGCGATGGCGGTACCGGCGGACAGCGCCAGCCCCAGTTTGGCCCGTTGGTTTGGATCGGAGACTTTGCGCGGCATCTATTTCTTCTTTGCGGCGGGTGCGGGTGATCCGGCCGGCACCGGTTGGCCGATGGCCTTCAAGATCATATCGCGCGTTTCGGGCGGCAATTGCTTGATCTCTTCCAAGGTCAGCGGACGGCGCAAGCGTTCGGGAATATCGTTCAGCGACTTCGGTTGTTGCCCAGGCACGGCGATAGCCTGATTCGGATTGACCGAGCCCACAGGCTGCGGTGAAACAGTTACGACGGGCACGGCCGGAGTTGCGACGGCTTGCGCGCTGGGTTGGGTATTCGTCTGCGCTTTTTCGCGGCAGGCGCCAACCAGCACGACGGTTGAAACAAGTAAGAGCAAAACAAAACGATTCATCTATGATTTCCTCCGAATGAAATTGGTAGGACGGACTTTAGTCCGTCCTACTGTTAGCGTTGAATCTCGACCACTGCGCCCAGCGCCGTTTTCAAATCGCGCAGATCGTAATCCTCTTCCAGCGTGCCCTCACGATCCAGCACCAGGAAGGTCGCGCGTTCGCCCAACGGAAAAGCGCTGGTATGCCAGGTGCCGCGATGCAATTTGAAGGCGCACGAGCCATCCACCAAAAACGCCGCCAGCCGCCGTTCGTCGGGCAGCGCCGTGCCCTCTGCGCACGGCGGCGCGACGGCGATGATGGATTGCGCATTGCCCAGCGGCGAAAAGACCTGTTCAGTGCGCAAGTGGCGGCCCAAAAAATCGAACTCGAACGGATGCGCCTCATTCGTTTGCGCACAGACGCTGGCGCGCCCGCCGTCCAGATCGAGTTCGAGGTGGCCGCGCTCGCTGATCAATTCGCCGTAGGGCGCAAAGGCCTCGCGCGTCAGCGCCTGGACGGTCAGCACAATGGTGCGAATCAGTTGGTCGCCCGCGCTCTTGCGCTTTACCGGGGCCGGTGCGGTTGCAGCAGTGGTCATTTCGTACTTCCCTCTTTCTGATGATTTGTTTTTTGGGGTGGCGTTACGACGCCATGAACGATGGGCATCATACCATCATCATTTTCCCGGCTGCACCTGGTTTTCCGCACGAGCGCGGCAAACGACATAGTTAAGGAGCCCGAAAGCTCACTATACTGTCTCAGCCCGCCCGCGTCATCGTTTCATTTTCCCCGCCTGGCCGCTATAAAATGGCCGCCAGTCGCTGCGGCGGAGAACTTCCCATGCAAAAATACATTGACGACTTTCTGAAACATCTGAAATACGAGCGCAATGCCTCACCGCACACGCTGCGCAATTAAGTAGGCGGGCAAAAACAACCAGGCATTTAGACAGGATTGACCGGATTTATTGGTGGATTTACTGGCTTCAAACCGCGCAGTGCTGACGAAGTGCCCAACGCTTTCCTGTTAATCCTGTTAGCAATCTTGTTAATCCTGTCTAGACCTGTTTATTTTTGCCGGTGATCCGCGATTTCATGGCGACGCTTTACGAGCAGAAGAAAAAGAAAAGCTCGATCCATCGCAAGGTCGCCGCGCTGCGCACCTTTTCAAATACCTCAACCGCGAAGGCGTCGTTGAAACCAATCCGGCCAAACTGGTCGCCAGCCCGCGTGTTGAACGCACCTTACCCAATCATCTGAACATCGAACAGATGATCCGCTTTATCGAAACGCCTGCCACCGACACCGTGCTGGGCAAGCGCGACCGCGCGATCCTGGAACTGCTTTACGCCAGTGGGTTGCGTGTTTCGGAGCTGACGGGTTTGAACCTCCAGGACGTTGATTTCGCCAACTTGTCGGTGCGCGTCAAAGGCAAAGGCCGCAAGGAACGCATCGTGCCCTTTGGCGAACACGCCAAAAAAGCTTTGCAGGAATACCTGGCAGTGCGCGACGAATTGTGATCGAAGCCGGGCCGGAACCGCCCGATCCGCTGGCGGTGTTTTTGAATTACTAGGGCACACGCATCACCACGCGTTCGGTCGGGCGGATGGTGGACAAGTACGTCAAGCTCTGCGCTGATGTGCACCACATCAGCCCGCATAGCGTGCGGCATTCGTTCGCCACACATTTGCTCGACGCGGGCGCCGATTTGCGTGTGATTCAGGAAATGCTCGGCCACGTCCGTCTTTCGACGACGCAGCAATACACGCACGTGGCAATGGACAAGCTGATGGAAGTCTATGACAAGGCGCATCCGAAAGCTTGAGCATTTTGTTTCCGCCTCCCCTAACGCAATACCAACGCGGCCAACCAAACGGTATTTATGGACGGTTCGTCTACGCCAAAGCTCAAATGGGTGCTGACCAGCGAGGCGCTGGCCAAGTTCCTCGCCTGTCTGGATGCAGAGGCTGAGCGCGCGGGTGAGCAGTACGAAATGATTCGGCTGGCGCTGGTCAAATTTTTCGATTGGCGGCGCGCGCACGCTCCGGAAGAACTGGCTGACGAAACGCTCAATCGCGCGATCCGCCGCGTGGACGAAGGCGACCTCCCCGCCGATCTGCCGAGCTATTGCCTGGGCATTGCCCGCTTCGTGCTGCGCGAAAGCCTGCGCCGTCCCGAACAGCGCGGCGTTGATTTGGAAGAAGCCGGCCCGCTGCCCGCGCCCCCCGCTGACGAACTGCAAGAGGATGCGCGCCAGGCCTGCTTTGAAAGCTGTCTGCGCGAACTGCCCGTGGAGAGCCGTCAATTGATAATGCAGTATTACCAGGATGAGCGCCGCCAGAAAATCGATAATCGGCTGGCACTCGCCGAACGCATGGGTATCCCGCTCAACGCCTTGCGCAGCCGCGCCCAACGCATTCGCAACCGGCTGGAACAGTGCGTCGCGGGCTGCCAAAAGAAAAATGTGCGGGCGGGCGGCATGAAATGATCCTGCGCACCAGTAGTGGATAGAGAGGCGCTCATTCAATTCCCGCCGCGCTTCTCGACTACACACGCAGAGAGGGCACTTGAACGAAGATGAACAACGCACAGGAAAAACTGGCGCGCCGCTATTTGCTGGGGCAATTGCCCGCAGCAGAGCAAGAGGCGCTTGAAGCAGCGTTTTTCACCGCGTCCGCGCGGTTGGAAGAAGTCTGGGCCGTTGAGAACCAATTGGTG
>JANOWX010000869.1:0-13489 GCA_031418175.1 Acidobacteriota bacterium
CGGCTGTATCAGTCGAACATTGAGGGCGCGCGCAAAAATGAATGTGTTTGCTGTTGAAGCCGCGCAACCTCGGCAGGTTGCGCTACCGTCGCCCCATTGGATTTACGAGCACGCCTCGGCAAGCTGGCAGCTTGCCGGACAACTTTACCGTGAAAAAGAAACAGCCAGCCCACAACGAACTCCCCATCATTCAACTGACCTACGATCTGATTCGCTGGTACGTGCCGGTGCTCAACCAATTGCCGCGCCAGCACAAATTCCTGCTCGCCGACCGCGTCATCATTGGCTTGTATGAAGTGCTGGAGCAATTGATCCAGGCGCGTTACGCCGACAAGAAGCAGTCGCGGCTGACGGCGGTCAACACCAAGTTGGACGTGTTGCGTTATCAAACCCGGCTGCTGCTGGATTTCGGTTTGCTCACCAGCCAGCGGTATCAGCACGCCGCGCAACTCATCAACGAAATCGGCGCGCAACTGGGCGGCTGGCTGAACTGGTTGAAACAGGAACAGCCGGGGCTACCCGCTTGAAACGCCACGGCGATCTCTGGCCGCAAATCATCGCCTTCGACAACCTGCTGCACGCCGCGCGCCAGGCCCAACGCGGCAAACGCTGGCGCCCGAACGTGCTCGAATTCAACCACAACCTCGAAAACGAACTCGTCGAACTGCACCGCGAGTTGACCGCGCAAACTTATCAGCCGGGCGCGTATCGCACCTTTCACATCGTCGAGCCAAAGAAACGGATGATCTCCGCCGCGCCCTATCGTGATCGCGTCGTGCATCACGCGCTCTGCAACGTCATCACGCCGATCTTCGAGCGCACGTTCATTGACGACAACTACGCCAACCGCACGGGCTACGGCACGCATCGCGCGTTGCGGCGTTTTACCGGCTTCGCGCGCTCGAGCCGCTACGTGCTGCAATGCGACATCCGCAAATACTTCCCCAGCATTGACCACGCGAGTTTGAAAGAGATCATCCGGCGCAAAATCAAATGCCGCGACACGCTCTGGCTGATCGAGACGATCCTCGACGCCAGCAACGCGCAAGAGCCGGTCGAAGATTTCTTTCCCGGCGATGATCTGTTCACGCCCAGCGCACGGCGGCGCGGGCTGCCCATCGGCAATCTGACCAGCCAGTTTTTCGCCAACGTTTACCTGAACGGCTTTGATCACTTCGTCAAAGAGGAATTAGGCGTGGCCAAGTATGTGCGTTACGTTGACGACTTTGCGTTGTTTGGTGATGACCACGGTTGGCTGGCTGAGGCGAGAAAGAAGCTTGAAGCGCGCTTGGCGGATTTGCGGCTGACGATTCATCCGGTCAAAAGCCAATTGTTCGAGACGCGGCACGGGGCCAGCTTCATGGGCTTTCG
Organism: Acidobacteriota bacterium; assembly: GCA_031418175.1. Taxonomy (GTDB): domain Bacteria; phylum Acidobacteriota; class Blastocatellia; order RBC074; family RBC074; genus JACPYM01. The sequence continues at coordinate 1,372 of JANOWX010000869.1, forward strand.
TATCTTGCCGAACTGCTTGCGCGTGCGCGCCGAAAATTTGCGCCGCGCGCGCCGCCGCTTACGCCGCTGGCAGCAAGCCTATCGCGACGGCCAAGCCACCCTGCACGAAGTCACCCAAGCATTGCGTAGCTGGGTCGCGCATCTGGCGCACGGCGACACCTGGCAGTTGCGCACACAGGTATTCGCGTTGATCGCTTTTGCGAGAGTGTGACGCTGCCGTTTGGCGTGGTTTTTGGTAAGTCTATGCGCGGGGCTGACACCGCCAACGCTCTCTGCTAGACTCCGTCCGCCGGTCTTGCCCTGAATTTATCAATCTAAGGAGTACCATCCCATGAAATTATCACCCACCCTGCTGGCGCTGGCGTTGGGACTGAGTGTTGCGGCGTTTGGACAAACCGTCGAAGCGCAGAAAGCAGACGCCAAGCCCGATGGCAAAGCGGTTGCGCCCAAACTCGCCATCGCGAAAACCCAGCACGATTTCGGCGAGTTGAAAAAAGGCGTGCTGGCGCAGTACGACTTCAAGTTCAAAAATGAAGGCACGGCTGAACTGACAATCAACAACGTGGCGCCGAGCTGAGGGTGCACGGCGAGCGAATTCACGCGCGCCGTTCCTCCTGGTCAGGAGGGCAAAATCACGCTGTCAGTTCACACCGAAAGCTATCAGGGCGCGGTCACCAAATCCGCCGAAGTTTTCACCAACGATCCCGCGCGTCCGCAATTCACCTTGCTGATGAGCATGGTCATCGTCGCGCCGGACGCCTTGCCAAACGGCAAACGCATCGGCTCATTGATCGTCAGCCCGGTGGATCGCTGGAGTGCGCAGGTGCCGACCGGCTTCCCCGCGAGCGGGCTGTTCAGCATCTATCACGACAACCCGCAGCCGCTGAAAATCACCAAGGTCGAAGCGGGTGCGAGACCTTCAAGGTCACGCTCAATACGCTGGAAGAGGGCAAGCGCTTCGCCGTCAATTTTGCGGGGAAAGAAGGGCTGCCGCTCGGCGTTTATCACCAGACCATCAAGCTGACGACCGATAGCAAAGAAACGCCGGAGCTAACGTTTGATTTGGATTTGCGCGTCGTGCCGCCGGTCAACGTCAATCCCGGCAAGCTGGCGTTTGAGAACGTGCCGGTTTCAATGGCTGATTACGACATCAGCGGGCTGAGCAAATTCACTTGGGTGACGGTGACGCGCAGCGGCGGGCTGGAGATCACGAACATGACTTCTGATTTGCCGTTCATCAAAGTCAAAGTCGAGTCGGTGGATAATAACAAACAGACTTATTTGTTGCGCGTTGGTTTTAGTGCCAAACCAGCCGTGGGCAAACACAGCGGCGTGATCAAGATCGAGACGAACAACAAAGAGATTCCGTTGATTGAAGTCCCGATCACTGTCAACGCGCAGTAGAAGAGAAAAGCGAAACGCGAGCTTTGGCCTTAGCTCGCGTTTCGCGCTCCAATTTGAATCAACATCGGCTCTTCGCTCGTCTTCCTGAAGCGGTCAATGCAGACGAGGCAGGGATAATGCAGCTTCTCTTCGCCCTCGCTATTCTTGGCTAACTCCAAACGCTCGTGATGCACGCGCGACACCAAATCCATCAGCCGGCTGAGCGCCGCGGCCAGGCTCTCTTTTTTCAGATCGCCCACCACGTCCGCGCCAGTGTCCGCGCCATCGCGGTAATTCGATAGTTGGCAGCACAGCGTCAGCCGTCCGCGATAATCCACGTTCAAATCATCCAGCGTCAGCGGCGCACAGCGTGGCAGGTAATAGTCGCTGTAAAAGCCCACGGCCATCGAAATCTCGTGCCGGAATTCGGTCATCACGCGGGCCACATCGCGTTCGACCGCGCGCCATTCGCTGAGCGGCAAAATCAGGTCGGCGCCCATGTTGTGTTCGGTCGGCATCTGGTGGCCGAAAATCTGATGTCTGACCTTGAGGTGCGCGCCGAGCAATGCCAGTTGGTCAATCTCGTGGCGGTTGGCGTTGTTGATGGTCGTGATGAGTTTGGCCTGGATGCCGGCGGCCTGGCACATGGCGATGGCGGTGACGACTTCGCGGTAAGAGCCTTTGCCGCGAATGCCGTCGTGCGTGGCCTCTGTCGCGCCATCCAGGCTGAAGCTGATGCCGTTCAGCTTGGCGCGGCGTAACGGCGTGTTGACGGCTTTGAAGGTCTTCTGAAAATTGCGCGCGTTGGTCAGGAAGTGATAGGTGAAGCCGTGGTGGGCGATCATGTCCAAAGCCTCGCCGAATTGCGGATGCATGGGCGGCTCGCCGCCCGTGATGGCGATGTGGCGGTAACCGAGCGGGCGGGCCTCGACCAAGATTTTTTCGAGCGTCTCGAGCGGAAAGAAAAGATCGCTCTTGTCGCCTTCGCCTCGATAAATGCTGCGGAAGCAGTGGGTGCAGTCCAGATTGCACACGTTGTTCAGTTCGATTCCGATGCGCGGCATAGTTTTTCTGACGAAAGTGGTTTTGCAGGGGCGGCGAATGCGTGAATGCGGGCGGATTCTACCTTGTCCAAAGCCCGCTTTACCAACCGGAAATGGGTGTCGGGCGCGTGGTTGCGGCTTTTCAATCCTCTAGGCTATGATGGCGCACCTTTGAAGCAGCAGTACTCAAGCAGCAGGATTAAAAATCTTAAGGCAAGAGCAACCCACATTTGAAAGCGTGGCATCACAGGCGGCAAGTGACACACAGATGTTCTTTAAGTTGTAGCGCGACAGTGTGTCACGAGGACTTCCTCGCCGCCAGAATTGATGCCCGTTCCCAAGCAGGAGCAGGCAACGAGCGTGATAGCGAATCCAAGTAACTTGGGCATAGCAGGCAAACCGGCCACATCGGATTACGATTTGGCCCAAGCTTCGTCGCAAGGAGACATGGCGGCGTTCGAGACTTTGTACGAACGCCATCACAGGCGCGTGTACAGCCTCTGTCTGCGGATGATTGCGAACTCAACCGAAGCGGAGGATCTGGCGCAGGAAGTCTTTATTCAACTCTTCCGCAAGCTGGGCAGCTTTCGTGGTGAATCCGCATTCACCACCTGGTTGCATCGCCTGACCGTCAATCACGTGTTGATGCACTTCCGCAAGAAGGGCGTCAAACTTGAGAAGACGACCGAAGAAGGCGAAATCGGCGAGATTCAGGACCTCATTCAAGGCGTGGGTGAACGCCCACGGTTTGTAGATCGAATCGCGCTGGACAAAGCAATTTCGGAATTGCCGCCGGGCTATCGCACCGTTTTCATCCTGCACGATGTCGAAGGCTTCGAGCACGAAGAGATCGGCAAGCTGCTGGGCGTGAGTACTGGAACCTCGAAATCGCAACTGCACAAAGCAAGGATGCGGCTGCGCGAGTTTCTCAACAAAAAAAAGCTGAACGGCCAATGACCGTACAGCCAACCTCACAAATTCAAGGGTTAAGTCAGAGAGGAAAAGTAGTATGGAATGCCGTAACGTAGTTGATTCGTTGTCTGAATACCTCGACGGATTTCTCTCGGATAACGACACTGGCCGCATCGAAGGCCATTTGAAATCTTGTTCCCCCTGTCAAACAGTTCGACTCGAACTAAACCAATTGCGCACCGCCGCACGCGAGTTGCCGTTGCATACGCCGCCACGCGCTTTGTGGACGCGCATCAGCAACGAGATCGAAGCGGAGTTTAACGCCAAAAAGACGCTGACGACCAACGCGCTGCCCAAACCCGGTTTGCTGGAACGGCTGCGCGCCAGGAATTTTAGCTTTACGCTGCCGCAAATGGCTGGCGCGGGCGTCTTGGCGGTGGCGTTGATCGCGTTCAGTTCGGTCAGCTTTTACCGGCAATACAATTCGGTGCTGACCATGCGGGGGATGCAAACGGCGCTCTTCACCGAAGAGACGCAACTCAAGCGCGAGTTGGATCGCAAGATGGACGCTGTCAAAGCGCGCATGAACAGTTGGAATCCGCAACGCCGCGCCGATTTCGAGCAGCAGTTGAACCGCATCGAAACATCAATGCAGAACTGTCGTCAGTTCTTGCAGGCCAAGCCCGACGATCAGGCGTACCAGTTGATGTTGCGCAATCTCTACCAAGAGAAAAAGCAACTGCTGGAAGACGGTGAGCGGCTCAAGTAATCGCTCACGCTGTTCGCCAATAGATAGTGCAAACCGCTGGGGCGCTGGGCCTGTTGACAACCCATTCATATAGTCAACCAGGCCAGCGCCCCAGCTTCCCGCAAAACCAGCCAAGTCTCGCCCGACGCCCGCGAGATCGAAATCATCATTCACCCCAACTCTATTTGGCGGCTTGCACAGTCAGCCTTGAGCCTGTGTGCCCGTTGACCGGATAATGCGGTTGGTTGCTGACCCGAAGTCGCAAGCCATTCTTTTGATTACTCACGCAGCGAACGCACGACCAAACCAATGACACTTCAACCTGCCGTCGCCCCCAGCGCATCGCCCTTGCCCGCAAGGGAAAATACGGCAGGCAATTGGTTGCTGAAGTTGGACGCTTTGGCTGTGGTGTCAGCAACGCAACCGGTATCGCTTTGGGCCAATCGCGTCGTACTGCTTGGCCTTTTCCTGTTTGCGCTCGCGGTTCCGCACTCAATCTTTGCCGCCAATGTGGGACTGAACCTCAGCCTGTTGGCCTGGATCATTCGCGACATAACACTACGCAAACTGCATTTCAGCCGCACTCCATTCGACCGGCCTTTGTTTTGGTTCGCCGGATTGACTGTGCTGTCGGCGGTCTTTTCGATTGAGCCTGTTGTCAGTTTGCCCAAGCTGAAATCGTTATTGCTCTTTGGCGTGCTTTACCTGCTTGCCGCTAATTTGAGACCACAGGCAGCAGGCTGGCTATTGGGTATCTTGCTTTGCTCGAGCCTGACTGGCGCAGGGTTCAGCTTGCTTGAAAAAGCCTATGGGCGCGGCATGGTCATCGCGACCATCGCGGCCGATAGCCCCTTAACAGCGCAAATGCCCGGCGATCATGTTTTGCCCGGCGACGTGATCTGGATGATCGCCAAACAGCGGGTCTATTCAGTGGCCGGGGCCGCCGCAATCATTCGCAAGCATAAAAACGGTGAGCAATTGGAAGTTGAAACGCTGCGGGCGGGCGACCCGTTGCCGGTCAGGCTGGTGGTCACGCCAGCGTTGAAAAACAGCGCGAATCCGCTTGGCATTACAACCGCTGGGCGCACGCGGCGCTTTCGCGTTTCGGGGTTTGCGCGCCAGTTTCTGACCTATGCCGAACAAATGCAGATGCTGGCCTTGCTTTGTTATGGGTTGTTACTAGGCGCGCTGACCAAGGCGAAGCGCCGCCGCTGGCCGCCGCAGGCGTTGTTATTTGGCTCGCTCTTCTTGCTGTTTTCATTCACCTTGGCGCTGACCGCTTCCCGCGCGGTCAGCGTGGCATTTCTCTTGGCCTTCTGGCTGGTTTCGCTGGCCGTCGGCGGGCGGCGCATCAAAGTTGCGGCCTTGCTGTTGCTCGTGTTGCTAGGCGGAGTATCAGTCTATGTCATCTCAACGGCGCGGCAGACGGGCACGATCAGTTTCAGCGATGACAGTTCAGCGCGGCGGCTGGCCTATATGCGCGCCGGGCTAAGGTTGATCCCGCAACATCTCTGGCTGGGCGTAGGGCAAGACGCGCACAAGTTGCATTGGCGGGAATGGGGCTTCCCCGGCGCTTATGTAACTCATACGCATTCGACGCCGATTCAACTCGCGCTGGATCGTGGCGTGCCTGCGTTAGGTTGTTACATCTGGTTACTGGCAAGGATGTTTTACTTGGCTTGGCGCGGTTACCGGCAGCGGAGCAGGCAGCCATTCTCCCCAACCTCAGCCTGGTTGACTGGCCTGCCAATCGGTACCTTTGGCGCCTTGCTTGGGTTCTCGTTTAGCTCGCTGGCCAATTACAACGTTGGTGATTCTGAAGTCTTGCTGCTGTTGTTGCTGCTGGTTGGGCTAGCGTTGATCAGCGCTCAGCCTGGTTTGGATAGCGAACAGTTAACAGCTTCAAAAACAGACTGAAGAAGTTTGCTTCTCGCACAGCAGCGGCTGAACAATCCGGCAAAAAACCGCTCTTTCCGTTTGTGTTGCGTCCAGGCCCTAAACCTGAACCGGCATTCGGCAAACGTTCTGACCAGGCAGTCTCAGTCAGAATTCCAACTCACAATCCGAAATCTTGTTTTCTGGCGCGAAGCACTCTGCGCCGGCAAGGTTTCCCCCATTCGTGAAAGGAGCAGTTAAGATGCGCGAACAAGAGGAAGTTCTTAAAGCGATGTCCGCTGTGGCTGGCGTTGGTTACGGGTTCCAAACTACAATCACGCCCCAAAATTCTGGCGACTCAGGTGAGGGTGGCGGTGATCCGCCGCCGCCGGGCGATTCAGGTGAAGGTGGTGGTGATCCGCCGCCGCCAGGCGATTCAGGTGAAGGTGGTGGCGACCCGCCGCCGCCGGGTGATTCGGGTGAAGGCGGCGGTGATCCGCCGCCGCCGCCGCCGCCGCCGCCGCCGCCGCCAACTCCGTAAGTGCGGGCAGGTTGTTGGAACAAACATGCCTAGCCGCCTGAGTCTCAATAAGTATTTCCGAACCAGCGTTGGAGACCACAGATGACTAGGCATTTTTTGTATTGGGCAGCGGTGTTAGCGGCTGCCCTTTCTTTATTTGGAATCAGCGTTGTCCGCTTCGGAACGAAGCCTGTTTATGCTCAGCCGCAATACTCAGTTGTGCTCAAGCTGATGCAGGCACAGCAATATCAACAGGCCTTTGAGGAATGCCAGCGCCTGATCGCAACCTCGCCCACGAATGCGAATGCTTATCAAAGACTGGCAGAGATCGCGCATGAGGCGGGCTTGGCAGCCGAGGCCGAGGCCTTTTTTAAGCGGCTGTCAGTTGACACTAATGAGCAACAAGCGCTGAAGCATTATGGGCTAGCTGCGCTTTATGCGCTCAAGGTCTCGCCCCGTGAGACTGACCACCGGCTTATCATTGAACATTGCCAACAAGCGTTGTCGTTCTCTCCCAACCTGATTAAACCTTATCTGCTAATGGCGGACGCGCAGATTGCGTTACAGCAAGAAACCGAACTCAATAAGTACCTGGAAACTTTGCTGGCACAAGCGCCGCAAAATGTCTCCGTGCATATTGGGCTGGGGTACTTTTACAAGCAAAAAGAACGGTTGAAAGAGAGTTTGGCCGCGCTTGATAAGGCGCTGGAGCTAAACCCAAACTCGCTGGAAGCAATGCACGAGAAAGTGACCGTGTTGATCAGGGGGCAGGGCGAAACTGCTAAGCAGACCGCACTGACCTTGGGGCAACAATTCCTGCAAGCGGCTCAACACCAGGGCACAACCGAACAACAAATCAAAGCAAGAAGAATGCTTGGCTATGCCCTCAACGGCCTCGGTAATCGGCTGCAAGCAGTCAACGAATTCCGCGCCGGCTTGCAGCTCGCTGAAACAGCCGGAGAGTTGGTGTTGCGAGATGCGCTACTCGCAAGCCTCTGCGGCAACTATGTCAGCCTGGACGACTATGCCAATGCGCTTGCCGCCTGCCGCCAGGGACTATCCCTCTCCTCAACGCATTTTAGGGAATGGCATCTGGGCAATCTTGGTTATGCCTACCGCCGTTTGGGCGATACTGCCAAAGGCATCGCTTATTACCAAGAATCACTGGACGTGGCAAAACAGAAAAACTGCCAGGACTGCCAAATCTGGATGCTCACCAATTTAGGTGAGGCCTACGCTGACGCTGCCGAACTCAGCAATTATGCCGAGTCGCAAAGACTGTTGGATGAAGCGGTGAAATTGTCAGTGGGGCCGAAATTTCTTGCCAGAAAAAGCTCTGCCCTCGCCAGCCTGGGCAAGCTTTACTATGAAAAAGGGGAATACCAAAAAGCGCGTAACCTCCAACAAGCAGCTTACGAACTGGCCTGTACGGCAAAACACACAGTGCAGCAGGCACGGTCGCTCAATTCGCTGGGGGCCGCCTACGCCAAATTAAAGCAATGGCAAAATTCTTTGCGCGCTTACCAGGCGGCGCGGCAACTCGGCGAGCAACTCAATTCAGCCCGTGCCGTTTGGCTCGCACATAGCGGGATGGCTGCCAATTACCGGCAACTCGGCCAATTCGCTGAAGCTGAGCAACAATACCGGCTTGCGATTCAGTCACAGGAAACAACCCGCAATAAACTTAAGGAAGATGGCGACAAAGTCGGTTTCTGGCAAGACAAGGTCAAGCTCTACAAAGACCTGATCTCGCTGTTGCTGCGCCCGGCGGCGCAACAGCAAGCCGCCGCCAAGCACAAACTTGGACCGAAAAGCGCGGCCCTCAACACCACGGCATTCCAGTTAGCCGAGCAGTGGCGGGCCAGAGCGTTTCTTGACCTGCTGGTCGAAGCGAGCACAGGGTCTGAGCCCGGGCAGCAGCACAACTCCGACCGGCAGCCTATCGGTTTGCCAGCAACGCAGCGCCTGCTCAATGCTCAAACTGTCGTGCTCGCTTATTCGCTCGACCAACCTGCGTCGCTTTTGTTTGGCGTCAGCCACAGTAAATTCGAGGTGTATAAACTCGCTGGTGAAACAGACATCAATGCCTGCGTTACCAAACTATTGAAAGCGCTGTCGGAAAAGACGCAGGTTTCTCCTGACGGCTATCGGCAGGAAGCGAGCGCTCTTTACGCGAAACTGATCGCGCCAGCGCGCGACTTACTGGCGGGCAAAAAACACCTGATTATCGTACCCGATGGCATGTTACAGCGCTTGCCGTTCGAAGTTCTGCTCAAGGAACCGGCGAAAAAAATGGCTGATGTTGATCCGGCTAACCTGCCGTATTTAATTAAGGACTTTGCCCTCAGCTATGCGCCCTCTGTCAGCATTTGGGCCCAGCTTCATGAAGCGGTTGCTAAAAACACCAAAGCGCCGAAGGATTTTATCGCCTTTGGCAATCCGCTTTACCCGCCAGAGACGCAAGGCTTGTTCGCCGCATTGCTGGGCGGACGCACGCTCCCCTCATTGAAATATAGCCAGGGCGAAATGGAGCGAATCGGAGCGCAGTTCGGCAAGGATGGTTCCGTGACGCTTTATCAAGGGGCGCAAGCCAATGAGGAGACTATCAAAAGCGCGGGTTTGTTGAATCAATATCGCTTCGTGCACTTCTCAGTGCACGCCAGCGCGAACGAGGCCAACCCCAGGTTTTCCGGCCTCTTGCTTTCACCGCCGGACGGCAACGGCGCTGAGTCAATTGGCTTGCGCCAGAGTGACGGCGTGTTGACCGCCGAGGAAATCATGCGTTTGCGGCTGAACGCCGAGTTGGTTTCACTTTCGGCTTGTGAAACCGGCTTGGGCAAGCAGGTCAGAGGGGAAGGCCTGATGGGGTTGATGCGCGCGTTTATTTATGCCGGGACGCCAGCGGTGGCGGTGAGTCTTTGGAAAATAGACGACCGTGCGACCGCCGATTTGATGGAGAACTTTTATAAATTCCTGCTGCACGGTAAGCAGCAGAAGGATGGAAAACAAATCAGCTTAAACAAAGCCGAAGCGTTGCAAGCGGCACAATTGGAAGCGATTCGCGAAGGGAGTGCGCCTTACTATTGGGCGCCGTTTGTGCTGGTTGGCCATCCCTGAAACTGAAACGGGCAGGCTCTCGCCACACAAACGGCGCCGCCGCGAGTTCAATGAGCTTTGAAGGAGAGTTTCACCAGGGTGGTCGTGAGCGGGGTCAGGTCGCCATCCGCGCGCCCCTGACCTGTGACGCGCAACTGATATTCCCCATCTGTCAATCCATCACGCCGGAAGATTGCCTCAATTGATCCGCCTTTCTTTAACCAGCCAGTAGCAACCTGTTTCACCTGACCTTGCGCGTTCAGCAATTCGACTTGGTACGAGGGGAATTCGGTGGGCTTATATCTGGTAAACTTGAAGCGCAATTGCCCGGCCTGGGAGGGGATTTGGAGTAGTTGCGGGGACGATGCTGCCGCTTCGCCTTTCTCACCGGAATTGAGTAAAAGTGTCGCTACGTCATGAGTTACCAAGGCTAACGTTTTGTCCGGCGCCTCCGCGGCTGTTTTCGGCACGGCTGTTTTCTGCGCTGTTGTTTTTGGGTTGGCAACTCCCTGCGTGCTAGCGGGCAGGGTTGGTTGATTGACGGGCGGCATTGAAGTGTCTGCTGAAGTTTTGGCAGTGCTGAGCGCGGGTGCGTTGGCAGCTTGCCGGTCACGCCAAAGCTTAACCGACACAACACTCAGCGTAAGCAAAAGAGCCGCCGCCAAGGGCAATGCCCATCTCCAACTTGCGCCGGCCGCCGCAGCCAGCGCCATGGGCCGGGGCGCCGCAATTGCGACCGGCGGTTGGGCTGGCAGCAATTGCGCTTTCAACTGGTTCCAGCTTGCCTGAATTTGGGCTTCGCTCACCACTGCTTCTTCAGCACGGCGTGGCAAGGCAAAATCGTTAACATCCTGGTATAGCGCCTGGCACTGCTCACAACCTGGCAAGTGATTTTGCAGCCGGGCGGTTTGCGCAGGCGTCAAACTCCGTTTTAGTAAAGCCAGCAACTCCGCTGCGCGGATATGCTGGCCAATGTCTTCACCGTCGAATTGGCTGATGGTGCTCATCTGGTTCCTCTCTTATTGTGCCTTGAGAATCATCGTAGCCGCTTTGACCCTCATTGCACTGCTATTCAATCTCGGCTGTCTCGCGGCGGGAAGAAGTAAATGGCCAAGCCAAGTCTCTCAGGGTTGATCTAAAGATTTAGCTTGCCGAAATATTCTCCCAACAGTTTTCTCATCCGCTCGCGTGCCTGGAAAAGCTGCGATTTAACCGTGTTGATGGATATGCCCAAATGTTGGGCGATTTCATGATATTCCAGCCCGTTGACGCGCAACTCCGTCACCCGGCGCATGTGCTCCGGCAATTGCTGTAACGCCGCGCGGACGCGCTGTAGCGACTCTTTTTCAAGCAAAAGTTCCTGTGGGTTGGGGTCTGAAGTGCTGAGTCTTGCCGATGGGGAAGCTGTCTCTTCGGACTCAGCATCGCTAACGTTTTCAAACGGAACAGCCAGACCTTTGCGCTTTTGCGCTTGTTGTTTTTCCAAGAGGTGATAAAGCTCGCGGCGCGCCACCTGGAAAAGCCAGCTTTCAAACTGCTCGTCCTGACGTAAGGTCTTCAAGTTTCTAAAGACCGAAAAAAACGTGTTTTGGGTGAGATCATCGGCGTCTTCGGGCGAGATATTTTTTCGGCGGAAGAAAAGGTAAACCTGAGGGTAGCAACGCCGGTGGAGTTTTTCGTAATTCTCCAGCACGTCTACCTCTTGTTTTAACGCTTGGATGATGACGGTCAAATCGGTAGCCAGGTTCACAAGGCGCGATTATAGACACCCGCTACGTTTGTGGCTACCAGCATAGATATTTTTGTGGGCTCAAAAATATTTCCTTTTCCCTAAACCTTTCAGGGTTTTTCCGGTCTTTAGTGCTTGTAGTCAGATGCCTACTATTTGGGCAGCACTAATATATCAATTTACCGCTTCAGCCATTGGGTGATGGCGTAGGCTGCAAGTCCCACCAATGGTTCTGGACCTAAAGTCTCGCTTTTGATTGGCAGGGCTATTCACCTGGGTTTGGTTGTAAAGCCACATTTAAGGAGATAGCCCTTCCGATTGAACCGCGCTCTCAGGTTGAAGCTAGTTTGGGCAATTTTTTAGGGATGGACTCAACGGCCATAAAGCGAGTCCGAGCCATTATCGGTCAGCCCCGCTACAGCCTGCTTACTCAGCAATCGCTGACCGAAACTGGCGCATCGGCAATTGCAAATGCGCATGGAGCGTCGTAATGCAACAAGCGGGTCAGCCGATTCGCCGTTGCCTTACGACGCTTTTTCTTTTCTTATTCGACCCGCGCGTTGCCGCCTTTCTTTCAACCCATTCCCGAATGTATTGACTTGCAGTAGACTGCCAGCGTTTGCTTGGCTCGCCCAGGCAAGCTCAAATCTGAAAATCAACGAGTTGCAAACTAAGTAGGCGGGCAAAAACAATCAGGCATTTAGACAGGATGGACAGGATTTACTGCTGGATTTACAGGATTCAAACTGCCCAGTGCTGACCAAGTGTTCAACCCTTTCCTGTTAATCCTCTTAACAATCTTGTTAATCCTG
>JANOWX010000870.1:0-1762 GCA_031418175.1 Acidobacteriota bacterium
CCGCAGCCCTGCCGCCATCGCCCCAGACGTTGCCGTGATACACATCGTGATCGTCAGGGATGCAAACACACGGCGCATGACGCACGACATCGCCGAACGTCCAGCACCACAAATACCATTTATAGAGGTAATCCAATTCGGCTTCATCGGCGGGCGCGCGCACGATGCGCGTCGGATTGCCTTCGTAAATCTGATCGCCCGCGAAAAAGTACAAATCCGGGTTTTGCTTTTTCAAATTTGGCGTCAAATCAGCGTGCGGAAAGTTCACGTTGTAATTCCAGCGATAGGTCGGATTCGCCGCCAACGCGCCATTGATTTGCTGCACGCAACTCAGCGAAGCCAGCACGAGTTCGTCTTTATTGACAGGGTTCGCCGCAATCGTGCCGTCCCACGTATGCGCTATGGCCCGACCGTTTGCGCCTTTGAGTTGATAGCGCACGCGATAGGGTACGGCGCGACGATCATCCCAGTTGTCCACGCGAAACTGCGCGACCCAACCGGACGGATTGATTTCAGCCCTTTGCACGGTGCGCCACGCGCGGCCTTGTTTGATCTGCAATTCCGCCGTGCGGCTTTCCTGAACGCCGATGGGCATCATTTGCGCCGTGAGTTTGAGCATGCGGTTGTGAATCGTATACAACGCGCTGAGGATCGGCCCGCAGGTGCGATCAGGATGCGCCGTGACGCGCGCGCCGTTGAGTTGCCAATCCTGAAACCAAAAGCGCGCCGCATTGCCACTCGTGCCCGGATGCGAAACCAACGCGACATTGCCCGTGAGCTTGTCGTGCGCGAACGATTGTTGAGCGCGGCTCAATTCGCGGCCTGTCGCATCACGCGCAATCAACGTCAATTCAGTTTCCGCGCCTGCGGGGTTGGCGGCGAGTTCCAGCCCGATTTCACGCGGCGCATCTTTGATCGGCGTAGTTCGTTCGGGCTTCGGTTGTGGCTTGGTGAAGTCACGAAAGAAAACCTGTCCGTTCGCATCACAAGCCGCCAGCAAGCCGCCACCCGGCCCCGGCAGATGATGAATCAACGCCGCCGTGCGGTAATCCATCGTCGCGCCGCCCGCGCCGATCAGAAAGCCTGTTGCCGCATCAGCAGCCGTCGTCGCGCCCGCGTCAATCAAGCCTGTGCGCACACTTATTGCAAAACTCGCCGCCTTCGTGTCCAGCCGATGCGTTAGTAGATGCAAGGTTCGCATCGGGCTTTCAGGACGTTTGTCTACGCACTCAATGCGGCCTTGATGAATGCGCCAATCCTGCAAACGATTCGCCCAGTATTCCGGGCCAATGAAAACGCGCTCTGCGTTGGATGGAATCGCGCTGTGAAAGCCAGCCGCAGCTTTTGTGCCTTTGCCTTGCGCAGCCAAAGCCGTCGTCGCGCCTGCGGTTCCAGCCACGGCAGTCTTAATAAAATTTCGTCGTGTAGTGCTCATTATTTGATCGGTTTGTAATTTGGGTTCGGCGTCATCATCTGCGCACCCACGGCTTGTCGCCACACCGTCAGTTTTTTGCGCATCTGCTCCGCTATTTGCTGGCGACTTTTGGCTAAATCGTTTTGCTCGCCGAGGTCGCGCTTCAGATCATATAGTTCGACGTGATCGTCCTGATAAAACTCAATCAGCTTGTAATCGCCTTGCCGAATCGCTGCGCCGGGTTGATCGAGGTGGCCGCCGTTCACGCTTTGATTGCTGTAATGCGGATAGTGCCAATAGAGCGCGTCACGCTTGAAGCTGCCGCGCCCTGTCAGCAACGGCAACAAG
>JANOWX010000871.1:0-4107 GCA_031418175.1 Acidobacteriota bacterium
TTGCGAAACAGATCATCAAACCATTTTTGGCTAATCCGGTATTGCTCGCCGATGCGATGAATGCGGTACCAGGCCGCCACATCGTCTTCGGTCAAGGCGGGCAATTCTGGCAAGGCCACGCCGCAGAGTTGCGGATAGGCCGCAAAGCCGCTTTCCAGTTGGCGCAGCAATTCTTGCAACTGGCTGTCCCAGGCGCGCCGCTGTTTGAGTTTGAAGTCGAACCAGCGCGGCTGCGATTGTTCTTCAAAGCGAAAGCAGAGACAGAGCAGTACGACGCGATTGAGCGGCAAGTCTTCCCACGCCGCGCAAAATTGCAGAAACGCGGGCAACAAGTCAGCGCCGGGCCGGTTGAACAGCTTGGTCGAAAGGTCGAGCGTGACGATCAGCGGGTCTTCGCTTTGTTTCAACAATTCATAAACTGCCTGCTGCGGCTCCTGGTCAGTGTCACTGACTTCCAAGGCGACGGCCAACTCCCACCAAAATCCGGCGGGGCCTTCAAACGCCGTCTGGGCCGCGCGCAACGGAATCTCGCGTGGCCCGGCGGCCTTGCTCGTGCGGGTCAGCAGGTTTTTCAACGGGCCTTTGTACATGCGTTCTAAAAACTCGACGTGGCTTTCAAATCGGTTGCCGTGCAGCAGGCAAACGACCGGACGGCGTGACTGGCTTTGGCGATGTTGTTTGAGGGCTTGCACCAGGGCCGCTTCCTGTTTGCCGCGGTCGCACAAATGCGGCAAGAGGCGCGGCAACTCGGTGACGACGGTTTGGGCAGCGGACGGTTCAGGTTTGGCGGTGGCTGGCGTGGCGGCTTCAGCCGTCGCGGCAGGCGTGCTTGTAGGTGGCTGCTGTTCGGCTTGCAATTGCTCGATAGCGCGGCGAATGCCACGCACGACATCCGTCCAGGCCTGATCGTGATTCGTCCACTTGGCGCTGGTGATCGGCTCGGCGTTTTTAGGCAAGACCTGCAGCTTGCTGAACGGCGCATCAGCCCAGTCGCATTCGTAAAGCATGATGGGAATGACGACGGCTTCACCCGCCTCGTGCCGCGCCATTGCCCGCAGCATTTCTTTATCGTGGCAATAATCCGAAGCCATGAACCTGGCGCTGATGAGCAGCAAGACCACTTGGGCGGAGTTCAACGCTTCATCAATCTGGCCCGCCCACGCTTGCCCCGCCACGATTTTGCGGTCGTGCCAGGCGTCAATGAGTTGTTGCCGCTTCAGATTGGCGAGATGGTCGCCCAACTCCTCGCGCAAGGCTTTGTCTTTGTGCGACTAGGAAATGAAAAGTTTGAGGGGAGAAGCTGCCATACACATCGCGCTGCTTGCTGGTCTGCCGGACTGTGAACTGAGCCGGCCCATGAGCTGAGCCGACCCATGTGTTGAGCCGAGAAGACTGGGGCCTGTTACCGTGAAACGAAAACGGCCACCAAGAATCGGTGACCGCCTACTGCCTGAAGCTGTGATAGCGCGTACGGGACTCGAACCCGTGCTCTCCGCCTTGAGAGGGCGGCGTGTTAACCAGTTACACCAACGCGCCAAAGAACTGCTGTAAAACCGGGCGGATTAATAGCACTTCGCCGCGACCTTTGGCAAGCAGCCGTTGCCGGAACGATGTTTGACGCTGCTGAAACAAAGGTGCTACAAAACTGCTTCCGTCATCCAAGCACAAAGGAACTCGCTCCCAATGTCTCTATCGCTAGCCGCCGTTATCAAACAACAACTGCTCGCCCAGGTGCGCGACCAGTTCAACCTCGAATTGGACGACCTCGCCACCGAAATTCCGCCCAAGACCGAACTGGGCGATCTGGCCTTCCCGCTCGCTTTCGATCTGGCGAAACGGCTAAAAGCCGCCACGGGCGCGAAACAAAACCCGCGCGAGTTGGCGGCCAACCTTGCTGAAGGCTTGCGCGCACTGCCCGGCGTCGCGCGTGTCGAGATTGCCGGCCCTGGTTATCTCAATGTCTTCTTTGACCGCGCCCAAATGTTCGCGCAACTCGCCTTGCACGATCCGCAAACCGACCTCCGCCATTCGCCCACCGCCAAAATCATCGTCGAGCATACGTCCATCAATCCGAACAAAGCCGCGCACATCGGCCACGTGCGCAACGCGGTGCTGGGCGACACGACGGCGCGCATTCTGAAAGCCGTCGGCGAAACGGTCGAAGTCCACAATTACATTGATAACACCGGCGTGCAGGTCGCCGACGTTGTCGTAGGCTTCATCCATCTCGAACAAAAATCGCTCGCCGAAATCCGCGAGATTGCCGAACGCACGCAGACCAAGCGCGCGGACAGTTTTGATTATTACTGCTGGGACTTATATGCCCGCGTCGGTGGCTGGTACGAAGAAGACAAGACGCGGCTCACCATCCGCGCGCAAACGCTGCACGAGATCGAAGCCGGCAACAACGCCACGGCGGAGATTGGTGAATACATCTCGCACAAGATCGTCAATTGCCATTTGAATACGCTGGCGCGCCTGGACATCAGCTATGACTTGCTGGCGCGCGAGAGCGAGATTTTGCACCTGCATTTCTGGGCGCACGCCTTTGAAAAACTGAAAGCGCGCAGCGTCATCGTCTTTGAAGCAGAAGGCCGCAACAAAGGCTGTTGGGTGATGCGCTCCGAAGAATCTCCAATTTCACCTTTGAAATCCGAAGAGGCCGAGAGCGATCACCCCGCTGAATACGATGCCGACAAAATCATTGTGCGCTCGAATGGCACCGTGACATACACCGGCAAAGACATCGCCTATCACTTGTGGAAGCTGGGCAAGCTCGGTTTGGATTTCAATTACCAATTGTTGCGCCACAATCATCAGGGGCATCCGGTCTGGGTAACGACGGGCGCGGCGAATGCGAGTGAACATCCTGTGTTTGGCAATGGCACGGCCTTCCTCAACGTGATTGACGTAGGCCAGTCTTACCCGCAAGCCAACGTCAAACGCGCCGTCTTGCAGATGGCCGAATCGGATGAGCAACGCGCCAAGGTCGCCCGCAGCGCGCATCTGGCTTATGAAAAAGTCACGCTGACTCCGGCAGCAGCAGTTGAATTTGGCACAGAACTTTCCGAAGCCGACCAGCAGCGCCAGCAAATCGGCATGTCCGGCCGCAAAGGCCTGGGCGTCAAAGCCGACGATCTGATTGACCGTCTGGAAGCCAAAGCCCTGGCCGAAGTTCAATCACGCAACGCTGATCTGTCCGAAGCGCAGCAGCAAAAAATCGCTCATCAGATTGCCGTTGCCGCGCTGCGATACTTCCTGCTGAAATACACGCGCACTTCGATCATCGCTTTCGATTTTGAAGAAGCCCTGAAGTTTCGCGGAGAAACCGGCCCTTACCTGCAATATTCGGTGCGCCGTTTGAGCAACATTTTCACTGAGCTTGGCCGTTCGGCGGATGAAGTGCGCGGAGATTTCAGCCAGCTTTCCAGTGAAGAAGTCGCTGCGTACTTCGCCGACGAAGCTGGCAGCGTGCTGTGGTCGCTGGTTTACTTCGCTTCGCGGCTGGACGACGTGGTGCAGGTTTCGGCCAGCGCGTTTGAACCTACACACGTGGCCAAGTTTGCGTTTCAGTTGGCCGACCAATTCAACACGTTTTATCAGGACAGACGATTCCACATCCTGAAAGAATCCGACGCCAAACGAAAAACCGTTTTGTTGATGGCTGTTGATGTAGTTCGGCAAAAACTGGCTCAGGCGCTTTCGCTGCTGGGCATTGAAGTGCCGGAGAAGATGTAATGCGGGGAAAAACTGCTATGGAAAAAGTGAGCCAATACCGAGAAATCATCAAACGGCTGATGAAAGAACACGCCCGATTTTATACCAGCGATTCCAATGAGGGAGTCGAAAGCGTGGTGGTAATGGATGAGGAGCGTGGACATTACGGGCTGATGCAGTGGGGCTGGGAAAACGGCAAGCGCATCAAATTCATCACGCTCTATCTGCGACTGAAAGACGGCAAATTCTGGATCGAACAAGACCTGACCGAAACAGGCATCGCCACCGAACTGCTGCGCGAAGGCATTCCGAAGAAGGACATCGTGCTTGCCTTCCACGAACCTGAGATGCGGCCATACATCGAATTCGCCGCAGCTTGAAGTTACAACT
>JANOWX010000872.1:0-12378 GCA_031418175.1 Acidobacteriota bacterium
GCGTCTGGCTTGCTAGCTCCGGTAGGAGCGGCATCTGACGCGGACAGATGCCGCTCCTACTGGAGCTAAGCTTGATTTGGCAATGGTTCTATAAACATTGCGCTCCGCTGGAGCGGGAGAAGCGGATACTTGTGTAGAAACGAATGCTTTGGAGTGTGGCGGCTCGACGCCGCTTTGGTATGTCCTCGGCAACTTGAACAATGAGAGGTTGCGAGCGCACGGTAGCACTGACTTTGAATGCTTCAGATATCGAAGGGATACCAAAGCGGCGTCGAGCCGCCGCACTCCAAAGGCTGCGCCGAATAACCGACCGAAGAAAGAAAGGCACACAATGAGAACGCAACCAGAGATCACGTTGCAATTATCCGCCTCAATCAAGCCCGCCCTGAAATGGCGCCTGCTCAGTTGGCTGCCGCTGGACACGATCAAGATGGCGCTCGACACGGTGCGCTCGCACAAGTTCCGCAGCTTCCTGACCGTGCTGGGCATCGTCATCGGCGTGACCGTCGTCATCGCGGTGGCTTCGATCCTGACCGGCATGCGCCGCAGCATCGTCAACATGATCGAAGAGTACGGCACCAATAACATCTACGCCTTTCACCTCACGACCGGCCCGCGCATGGGCGACCGCGACCGCAGCGAGTATTACCGCAAACCGCTCACGCCCGCCGACGCCGACGCCATCCGCACGCAGGCCGATGCCGTCGAAGCCGTCGCCAACACCGGCTTCCTCTGGATGATTGACCGCACCATCAAATACAACGGCGCGACGTTCAAACAAGGCGACATCCAAGGCGTCTCCGCCGAGTACGAACGCGTCGCCAACATCACCTTGACCGAAGGCCGCTTCATCAACGCCGTGGATGACGAGCACCGCCGCAACGTCCTGGTCATCGGCGTCAACGCCGCCGAAGCCCTCTTCCCGCACCAGGCCACGGTCGCGGGCCGCGTCGTCAATTGGATGGGCAAGGAATTCGAGATCATCGGCGTGCTCGAAAAACGCAAATCCAGCTTCTTCGGCGAGAACGAAGAAGACAGCGCCGTCTTCGTGCCTTTTGAAACGGCCCGCAAAATGACCCCGCGCGCCGAATGGATGATGCTGAACATCCGCGCCAAATCGGGCCGCCTGGCCGATGCCTTCGATCAAGTCGAACAGATTTTGCGCCGCCAGCGCGGGCTAAAATTCAGCGACCCGAACAATTTCGACCTCAACACCGCCGACCGCATCGTCAAACAATTCGACAGCATCACCGCCGCCATCGGCGTCTTCGCCATCGCCATCTCGGCGGTCGGCTTGCTGGTCGGCGGCATCGGCGTGATGAACATCATGCTGGTCAGCGTGACCGAACGCACCCGCGAGATCGGCGTGCGCAAAGCCCTGGGCGCCACCCGCCGCGACATCGTGCGCCAGTTCCTGTTTGAAGCGATGACGCTGACCTTTCTGGGCGGCTTGCTGGGCGTGCTGCTGGCGATTGGCGTCAGCTACATTTTGATGTGGGCGGTGCCGGCGATTCCGGCGACGATTCCGCTGTGGGCGGTGGGCACGGGCGTGTCGGTTTCGATTTTGGTGGGGTTGATTTTTGGGGTGTGGCCGGCGCGCAAGGCGTCGCGACTCGATCCGATTGAGTGTTTGCGGTACGAGTAACGGCCCCGCTTTAGCAAAGCTTTCGCACGCGCTCAAGATAGGCTTGGGTGTCGAACTTGCGCGCGCAACCTTGCGCTGACATATAGCGGATCATGCCGAACACCGCGCGTTGCGGCGCCCACGGGCGGTCGTGCTTGCCGCCGATGGCCCAGGCGATGCCGGTGTAACCATTCGGGTCGCGTCCATCCAATTGGTATCTGTCATTCAATCTGACTGCAATCTCAAAAGCCTCGGCGGGCGCACTTGTCCATTCGAGAATCTTCTTCGCCCAGTACATCCGCAAGTAACCATGCATGCGCCCCGAGACAACCATTTCGAGCTGCGCCGCGTTCCAGAGTGGATCGTGCGTTTCGGCGGCTTCGAGTTGCGCTGCGGTATAGCGATAAGGGCGTTCGTCGGGTGCGTGCGCAGCGAGTGTCCGCTGTGCCCATGCGGGGCAGCCCGCTAAACCGTCGTAATTCGGATTGCGTGCCACGTAGTTAATCGCCACTTCGCGCCGGACGATCAGCTCTTCCAGGAATGCGGCCTTGGCTGTTTCTGGCGCATCCGCTGCACGCACGGCCATAGCAATCGTCAAGGGGCTGAGCTGGCCGAAGTGCAGATAGGCCGAAAGCTCGCTGGTTCCGGCGACCGGCGGTTGATTGCGCGCCGTTTCGTAAGCGGGCAGCCGGTCATTGATGAAGCGCCGCAGCACGCGCATCCCTGCTGACGTTCCGCCCTTGAATTGGCTCACTGGCGTGGCACGACGATCCAGCGGCAGCTCAGCCAGCAAGCGCGCGGGCTCAATTTCAGCGCTCTTCGGTTGATTGCCCTCAGCCCAACGGTGGCGTGCTTTTAGGTTGTCAGGCGGTTGCAAGAAAACAGGCAATAACTTTTGCAGCTTCGGGCGCATCGTGCGGGCCGCATATTCTTCTTTGGGAAACAGCTTGCTCGGCACGACGACATCGGCATCCACTGTCCAGAAGGGGACGTTCAGCTTGCGTGCCGCGCTTTGCCGCCAGCTTTCGGGCGCGCGCAAAGGGTTTTCATCACCCACCACCAGACAAGGTTTCACTTCCGCGCAAAAGCGCAGCAAATCGTGCTGGGGATAAGGCCGGAAAACAAAGGCTGCGCCGCGCGATTCAATCTTGCGCTTGGTCTCTGCCAGGCCTTCGACCAGAAAAGCGTAATGGCGCAAATTGCCGTTCGGATATTTTGGATGCAGACCGAAGAAGACCGCGACCGGACGCTGCAACTCGTTGGCTGCAGCAATCGCTATGTCTAAAGCCGGGTTATCAATGCCGCGCTGCGTGCGCTGCATCCAATAGACCACGCAGTTACCGCCCGCCTCCGGGGTTCCGGCGCGGCGCACAGTGACGCGCGGATGCGCTAGCAATTGTTCGATGCCGTTCAATGTCCTCCTCCTTCTGCTCCAAGTATCCAAGTAAACGCGCTGTCAGCGCGGCCCGGTAATCGAAGATGTACGCCAGCCAACGCTTGATAAACAGGCTATGCACGATGCTGCCGAGCAGCGCAAAAGGCAGGCGATACTCAACCACGTCGCGCATCAGAGTTTGGCGCGGCCCTTTTTCCTCGAACGAATGCGTGTGCCGCCACAGGACGTAAGGCCCTTTGAGTTGGCGGTCAACGAATGATTCATCCGGCGTCCAACGCTCGATCAGCGTCTGCCAGTAAAGCGGCAGGCCAAACAGCGCCAGGCGGTATTCGATCACGATCCCAGCCTCCATCTTGATGGGCGGTGGCGTCAGCATACGAAAGCGCAGAAAGGGCGGGGTTATGCGCTCCAAATTGAACGCATCGCTAAAGAACGCGAAGGTCTCGCTGCGCGAGCATGGAATCATTTGGCTGCGTTCGAGCAAATAGGTTTTCATCGTCTATGGCAATATTTTCATTATTCCCCGGGCGATTGAAGTTAGTCGCCGGTGTTTTCCTTTTCAGGAGAATTTACCAAAAAGGGGTTGTGCGCGAATTTCTCAGGATGCCGGTTGATCTCACGAAATTCGCGAATGGTGTAGAGCAATCCCGCGATCAACAGCAGCGTCGCAAATACCCCGTAAACAAAGATGATTCGATCAGCGCCAGTCATGCTATCTCCCCCCCGTTTTCAACTTGAAGTAAATCCCGACGGCCAAAATCGAAGGCACCCAGATACCGACAAAGATGCCTGCCTGTTTGTCAGCCAGTCCTAAAAAACCGAACCAGAGACTGATCGAAAAAAGAAACGAAGCGAAGGCTGATCCCAGAATCAACCAATCAGATTTTTTCAGCATAGTGTTTTACCAATGGGTATTCTTGCCTGGCGGCCTTAAGCAACGGATGTCCCCGCTAAGATCAGAAGCGGCCTTGTGGCTGACAACCCGCCATCAGCCACGCCTGCCTTCCTGCTTTGCGGCCGCCACGATGCCCCGCAACATCCCCGCAAACACAAATTGATGGAGCGGGAAAAGCGCATACCAATAGAGCAATCCGGGTAATCCAACCGGATCAAAGGAGGCCGTTTGCCGGATAAAAGACGCCACTTGGTCGCCTTGTACTTCAAATTCAAGCCAAGCCCGTCCGGGCAGCTTCATTTCTGCCGCAAGCCGCAGCCGGCGCTCCGGCTCAAAAGCTTCGACACGCCAAAAATCCAGTGGCGCACCCACGTTGGGCAATTCCGGGTCGCGCCGTCCGCGCCGCAAGCCCACGCCGCCGAACAGCAGATCCAGCCAGCCGCGCAGTCGCCAAAGCCAGTCGCCGTAATACCAACCCGTCTGACCGCCGATGCGGCGAATCGGTGCGAAGGCTGCTGCGGGCGGGCAGTTGACGGTGGCAATACGCGAATCAATGATGCGCGCCCCGAAGCGCACTCCGCCCCAACCGCGTTGCGCCCCGGCCGAAGAGAGCGCATCCGACCAGCGCGTTTGCGCCAGTTCCGTATCTTCATTGCGGATGGCTCTGGCAATCGCTTCACGAAAACCGCGTGGCCGCACTTTGAAGACATGCAAAGCGGATGCGTCTTGCAAGACGGTCGGATGGCGCAGGCTTTCAATCAATTTGCGTCCGATGCGGGCGTAGAGCGGTGTGACAAAACCTAGCCAAAGACTGGAAAGACGCGGCGTCAGGACAGGCACGGGAATAATCAGCCGCCGCAACCCGCGTTGCCGCGCATACTCCTGCATAATCTCACCGTAAGAAGCTTGTTCAGCCCCGCCGATCTCGAAAACCTGACTTTGACCGGCTGGCAAGTCCAGCGCCTCGACCAAATAAGCCAGCAAATCTTCAATCGCGATGGGCTGCGCGGGCGTGGCGACCCAGCGCGGCGCAATCATCACGGGTAAGCGTTCCGTCAAAGCACGAATCATCTCAAAGGAAAGGCTGCCGGAGCCGATGACAATCGAAGCCCGGAATTCGATCACGGGAACTCCGGATTCCCGCAAGATGCGACCGACTTCATGGCGGCTGCGAAGATGTGCCGAAAGCTCTTCTTCGTTCTCGCCCAGCCCCCCCAGCCCCCCCAGATAGATGATTTTCTGCACGCCTGACGCGCGCGCCGCATCGGCAAAATTTTGCGCCGCCTGCCGATCCTCGATTTCAAAATCACCGCTCGACCCCATCGCATGCACCAGGTAATAAGCCGTATGCACTCCTTGCAAGGCTGCATTCAAGCTGACCGGGCCGAGCACATCGCCTGCGATTATTTCGGTTTCCGCAACCACCCTGGAACTGAGCGCCGCCGGATGCCGCACCAGACAGCGCAGCCGCAGCCCGGCGTTCTCAAGATACTTCAACAGCCGTCCACCGACATAGCCGGTAGCGCCTGTCAGCAGAATGATTGGCCGCTCGTCATTCAGTTTTGAAAACTTATCCTGCAAAATTTGTTCTCGTTTTATTTGCCATCATTTCGTGGCGAGCTGTCCCGTGGGCAGTCTCAATGCGGGGCACGCACAATGATGTGGGTCAGTCGTTGCGGCAAATACCCACGCTGACGGCAAGCCGGGCACAGCCTGAACCGTGCCCGGCCCGCGAACGTTCGGCGCTGCGATGTCGGTTCCTACGCCACCATCGGTGTTGCTTGCGCCGAACGTTCACGGTTTGCCGCCAGCGCTTGGTTAGCGGGAAAGTTATTTGGGCAGAATGACGCTATCAATCACGTGAATCACGCCATTGCTGGTCACGATGTCCGTCTTGACGACGTTCGCGTTGTCCACCATCACCTTGCCACCTTTGGCCGTGATCTTGACCGCAGAGCCTTGCACGGTTTTCGCCGTATTCAGCTTCACCACGTCTTTGGCCATCACGTTGCCCGCCACCACGTGATAGAGCAGGATTTTGGTCAGCTTCTCTTTGTCCTTGAGCAAGGCTTCGACCGTGCCCGCCGGCAACTTGGCGAACGCCTCGTCGGTCGGCGCAAACACGGTGAACGGCCCTTTGCCCTTCAACGTTTCGATCAGGCCCGCCGCTTGCAACGCAGCCGCCAACGTCTTGAAGTTGCCCGCCGCCACGGCGGTGTCAACGATGTCCATCTTCATGTGATCGTCGTTTGCGCCCACCGGCAGCACGGTCATTCCCAGCGCCAAGGCGCCTGCCAACAGCACACTGGCGATCATTGTCTTGAAGTTCATTGCGATTCTTCTCCTATGATTGGTTGTGATCTGATTTTCTCCTTAGGAAGCGAATCTCCGGCTGGCAACCTGCGCCCGCCAAATCTCTACTCCCTCCTTCAACGAGCAACACGATAGTCGTGTGTCAAGGGTTTGTCAAGCTTTTGTCCAGACTAAAAGCTGGATTTATTTATCATCTATCTTAGACATTGACTAGACAGCCAGATAGACTTATGCTGTTTTTCAGGAGTTTACCTGTGAAGACGAAGACGTTGTTGTATCCAATCCGCGCCGTTTCCAAACAAACGGGCATCAGCATTGACACGCTGCGCGCCTGGGAGAAGCGCTATCAAGTCGTCACGCCAAAGCGCGATGAACGCGGGCGGCTGTATACCGAAGCCGATTTGCAGCGCCTGCGCCTGTTGCATGCGGCGGTGGAAAACGGCCACGCGATTGGCCGTTTAGCGGCGCTCAAGAATGAAGACCTGCAAGCGCTCAGCGTCAGTCCGGCGGCGGTGACGAAAGGCATTGAGCCGGTGAAAGCAGCACGTTTGCTACACGAGCCCGACCAGGCGCAACGTACCGTCATGGAAGCCATCGAACGGCTGGACTATGCCGCAGCCGAGCGTGAACTGGCGCTGCTGGCCGCCGTCTTGCCGCCGCGCGAATTGGTTCACAGCGTCGCGCTGCCCTTAATGCGGCAAGTCGGCGAAGCCTGGCACGCGGGCCGGTTGAGCATCGCGCAGGAACATATGACTTCGGCTTTGTTGCGCAATCTGCTGGGCGCGCTGATTCCGCTGCACCGGCGTAGCGCGCCAGCCGGCAAACTGCTGTTTGCGACGCCCAGCGGCGAGCACCACGAATTCGGGATTCTGGTATCGGCGATGCTGGCGGCGGGCGGCGGCACGGGCATCGTTTATCTGGGCGCCAATCTGCCTGGCGAAGAGATTGTCGTCGCGGCGCAGAAGACCGCGCCGCAAGCCGTGGTGCTGGGTTTCATCGGCGCCAATGGCGCAAAGGCGGGGCTGACCGAAATTCAAAAGGTCGCGCGCAAGCTGCCCGCGCAAATCGAATTGTGGGTTGGCGGCACGCAAACAGCGGCGTTGGTCAAAGAAGTCGGCAAGACGCGCGCGCTGTTGATTGAGGACTTCCAAATGCTGGAACAACACTTGATCAGACTGGGCGCGCGCTTTTAGAGCAATGAGAGTCCAACGTTTCAGCAAGCAATCCGAAATCGCCGCGCCGCCCGCTGTGGTCTTCGCCTGGCACGAACAGCCGGGCGCAGTCGAACGCTTGACGCCGCCGTGGGAGCGCGTGGAAATGGTGCAACGCGCGACAGGCTTACAAACAGGCGCGCGCGCGGTGTTCAAAGTCTACACGGGGCCGTTCTGGCGACGCTGGGTGGCTGAGCATATCGAGTATGAACCGCCGCACCTTTTCGCCGACATACAGCGGCAAGGGCCGTTCGCTTACTGGCAGCATCGCCACTGGTTTGAGCCGACCGCGCGCGGCACGACGTTGATGATTGATGAGATTGATTACGCGCTGCCGCTGGGCTGGCTGGGCGAATGGCTGGCGGGCGGGTTCACGCGCGCCAAATTGCAGCGGATGTTTGATTACCGCCATCAGGTCGTGGCCGAGCAACTGAACAACGACGGATCATGGAACAATCGGCAAACAACATCATGACCGCGCCAGCGCACCCGCTGCCGCAGCTTGAAAACGAGCGAGCAGAACCGCGCGCCGCCGTCTCCGGTTATTCAACGCTGACCCGCTGGCACGAAGCCGTGCGCGTGGCCGTCGGCGCGATTCTCTCCAATCGTTTGCGCTCCGGCCTGACCATCATCGGCGTCATCGTGGGAACGACCGTCGTCGTGCTGGTGGCCGCACTGTTGGAAGGCGCGCAAGCCTTCATCACGCAAGAGACCAGGGCGCTCGCGCCGGATGTGGTGCGCGTCGAAAAGGCCAACTTTCAAGACTTCATCGGCGATGCGCAGGCGTGGGCGTTGGCACGCGCGCGGCGGCCCGACCTGACTGTCGAGGACGTGCGCTGGTTGCGCGACCGCTTGAACGAACGCATCGAAATCGGCGCACAGCTCGACGCTTCCCTTCCGGTCAAGCGCGGCAATCAAACGCTTGCCGGTATCGCCGTGCAGGGCGTGACCGCCAACATTGCTTATCTCACCAACGTCAAACTCGCGCGGGGCCGCGAATTCACGGGCGTTGACGACGATTACCGCCGCGCCGCCGTCATCATCGGCGCTGACGTGGCGAATCTTTTGTTTGCCGAGCAAGACCCGGTCGGCGGGCAAATCCAGATCGGCTCGCTGCCTTACGAAGTGGTCGGCGTGGCCGAAGCGCGCGGCTCCAACTTCGGTCAATCGCAGGACGCTTTCGTGCGCGTGCCACTCAACACCTTTACCAAAATTTTCGGCGTGCGGGCGCGTTCGCTGGCGTTGCTGGCGCGCGCGCGTTCAGAACAGGAGCTGTCGCGCACCGAGGTCGAAGAGCAGTTGCGTTTCGCGCTGCGCTTGCGCCACCGGCTGGCTTACGGCGCGGAAGACGACTTCAGCCTCACCACGGCCAAAAGCGTCGAAGCCTTTGCCAGCCGCTTCACCAATCTGGTCGGGTTCGTAATTTATCCGCTGACCGCGATTGCGCTGGTGGTCGGCGGCGTGGTCGTGATGAATATGATGCTGGCCTCTGTGACTGAGCGCACGCGCGAGATTGGCATTCGCATGGCCGTGGGCGCGCGGCGGCGTGATGTGCTGGCGCAATTTCTGGTCGAATCAACTTTGCTCACGTTGTTGGGCGGCTTGTTGGGCTTGCTGTCGGCCAGCGTGATCGTTTGGCTGGCGGGCTGGCTAACGGGCTTGCCGGTCACGTTGCCGTGGTGGGCGGCGGGCGCGGCGATCTTCGTCGCTTGTTTGACCGGCGTAGTCTTCGGCGTCGTACCGGCGCGGCGGGCGGCGCGGCTCGATCCGATTGAAGCCTTGCGCGCAGAATGAAGTTTATGCAGCGTCAATTATTGCGTGAAATCATTGCGCTGGTGGCGGCCTCGCTCTGGGCGCACAAACTGCGCTCGGCGCTGACGTTGCTGGGCGTGATCATCGGCACGTCGGTCGTCGTGATGGTCGGCGCGGTACTGACGGGCCTGGCGCAGCGCGTCGCCGCTTACACTGAACGCACCGCGCCCAACGCCATCTACTTCACCAAAGGCGACCGCATCGGCCCATCCTTCAGCAGTCCCTCGGCGGAAGAGCGGCAACGCAAAGACCTGACCTATGAAGACGCCTTAGCCGCCGCCGCTTTGCCCGCGCCATTAGCAGTCTCGCCGCAGAAAATTCGCGGCAGTTACGGCCCGGCCTCCGATCCGCCGAAGCTGAACGCGCGCGGTCGCGAAGCCATCAATCCGCTGATTCTAGGCGTCTGGGAAAACTTCCCCGACATCGTTTCAGTGCGCGTCGAACGCGGGCGCTTTTTCATTGCCGAGGAGCGCGAGCGCCGCACGCAAGTCGCCGTGATCGGCGCGGGCGTCGCCACTCAATTGTTTGAGCAAGCCGATCCGCTCGATCAAGAAGTGCGCATTGACGGGCGCGTCTTCCGCGTCATCGGCGTGCTGGGCGCCACGGCGGGCGAAGGCGTGCTCGGCTCCGACGAACTCGACGAACGCATCGTTTACATCCCGTTTGAAACCGCCGACAAACTTTACCCCGACGTCACCGAAGTGGCGCTGGTCGCGCGCGCGCCGCAAGGCCGCGTGGATGAAGTCATCGAAGAAATCGCCACGCTGTTGCGCACGCGGCGCAACGTGCCCGCCAGCGCGCCGAACAATTTCGGCATCAACCGCGCGGAGCAGGTCTTTGACGCGGTCAATCAGATCATTGTGGGCCTGGCGGCCATCGTCTTGCCCATTGCGCTGGCCGGGCTGGTGATCGGCGGCGTCGGCGTGATGAACATCATGCTGGTGTCGGTCAAAGAACGCTCCGCCGAAATCGGCATTCGCCGGGCGCTGGGCGCGCGTCGCCGCGATGTGCGCAATCAATTTTTGCTCGAAGCCATCACGCTCACCGGCGCGGGCGGCTTGATCGGCATCTTGCTGGGTTTCGGTTTCGCCTTGTTGGTGCGGCTGGCGGTGAGCTTCCCGGCGAGCGTGCCGCTGTGGGCAGTGGCGGCGGGCTTGCTGGCTTCGGTCGCGGTCGGCTTGCTGGCAGGGATGTGGCCGGCGATGCGTGCGGCGCGGCTTGATCCCGTGGCGGCCATACGCGGCGATTGAGCAAACAGAACACGCTGGTCAAACCTGTGCGGCAACCC
Organism: Acidobacteriota bacterium; assembly: GCA_031418175.1. Classification (GTDB taxonomy): domain Bacteria; phylum Acidobacteriota; class Blastocatellia; order RBC074; family RBC074; genus JACPYM01. Next base: position 10,540 of record JANOWX010000872.1, read on the forward strand.
GGATTCCACACGCTGCCCAAGCACACTTGCGCCATCACTTGCACGGTTACGCATTTCCGCTCAAACGCCGCCCGTCGAAAACGCGCGCGACGTTGCTGCCCGCCGCCCACGTGACGAACATCCCAGGAGACGCCGATGGAGAATCAACCCAAGCTCGTTCGTCATACCGATTCCGGCGGATTGCCGCTTGCTGGCGAGACTGGCTGCACCGCCCCTGGCATCAACGTCTTGCTCACAGCCTATTGTTTTGGCCGTGCCGAACCGGCTGAGGCCTTGCGGGTCGCCGAGCATTTGCCGGTTTGCACAGTCTGTCGTCACGAAGCGGAGCGGCTGCTCGCTGCGGTGCGTGTGCTTGAGACTGACCGCAGCCTGTTACAAACCTTGACGCCCGCAGGCGTGGCAGGCGCGTTCGGGGTTTCCGGCAAATTGCCTGAACCTTTCGGCGGGCACCGGGGCCATGTCTGGTTTGCCAGCGGGATTTATGCGTTGTTAGGTGGTCTTTGTCTGGTGCTGGAGTTCGCCTATGAATTCAGGCAGTACGCCTGGCCCGGGCTGCTCTGGGCGACGCTGGTCGGCCTTTGGCTTTTAGGCACAACAGGCACGGCGCTTTGGTGTGATTGGAAACTGACGTTCAAAGGGAATGTCTATGGCTTGGCGGTGGCGATGTCGTTGGTAGCAGTGGCAACCGTGGCGTTGCTGGCTGCGGCTTATCTGTTTTTGCCCGCGCACAGCATAACCAAATTGACGGATGCGGCGCAGCCGGCGCAGTTGGCTTTTCAGAAAGACTTGATCTATCACCTGATCTTTCTATTCTTCGGCTTGCCAGCGTTGCATTGCGTATGGTGGCTGCAACGCGAGTTGGCCGAGGGCCACCGGCAAAACATCTTTGGCCTGTTAACCGGTGAGCGGCGGAACGTAGCGCCGCGTGGGCTGCTCTTTCCGAGGTTTTGGCTGCTGGTGGCGATTGCGCTCTTTTTGTTTGTTTATACGATCTACTCGCACTTCAATCTGATGTCCAAGCTTCAGCCGGTCGCCAATTACATCCTTTTTGCGAGCCTCCTGAATCTCCGCTTGGTGTGCCTCTATATTCTGATGGCGCGCGGCCTTTACTGGTACGCGGCGCAATTGAATGAGCTCAAGCGCGAGTGCCTGATTGCCGAGCGCCTGAAACGTGCTGGCCTTGGGAAAAGTGAAGCCTGACTGGCTCAGGCCGCCCAGTCTTCGCTGCGCAAGCCCGGCACACGGCCAAAATCCTTGCTGTTGCGTGTCAATACTATGGCGTCGTGTGCAAGCGCAATGGCGGCGATCTTCAAATCCATTGTGCCGATGCGGATGCGCAATCGTCTTAGCCGTTCAAACTCGGCGGCAGCCGCATCGTCAAACTCCAGCACCGTCAGTTTGAGATAGCGATCTAACACGCCCTTGAGCCGCCGATAGGTCTCAACCTGTTCTGAAAGCGAGCGCGCCTGTGCCAGGCAAGCCATCCAGCCGCGCATTTGTTCCTCGAAAGTGATGATCGTCGTCACTCTTTGTTCGAGCTTCAAACTTGCCAAACGGAAGCGTAGGCGCTGTTCGGCGTGCGTGTCGGCGCGTTCCAATAAGCTGATGTGATCCGTGTCGAGGATGTACATTTCAGTCCACGCGCTTCTCGGCAACTTTCTTCTTTGCCTTACGAGCCGGTTTTATAGCCGCTCCGGGGCGCAGCGATTCGCGATACTCCCGGCCTAATTTCATCGCTTTTTCATAGATCGGATCGTTGGCGAACACGCCATAGATGTCGTCGAGCCAGTCTCCCTGTACGGGAGTTGGTTTTGCCAATTGCTCTTTCATTTGCGCCAC